>JBJEAW010000113.1:0-2710 GCA_051869435.1 Prevotella sp.
TCGCCACAATCATAGGATAAAGACCCTTGTGCCTGAAATGGGCGGGGAGGGGATTTTCCTATGTTTGTGGCGATTCGGTATTTGCTGTTTTAGGGGGTAGCGTGGGTGAAAATATGATGTCCCCTCCAGCAGGGGATGGGAATGCTGGAGGGGACATGGAGAGGGATGGCGTGTCTGCGGACGGGGGTGTCTGCGATGGCGGGGCTGTCAGAGGGATGGCGTGTCAGAGGGACTGGGGTGATCAGTGGAGGGTGACGCGCTTCTTGCCGCCGGAGATATATAGCTGTCCGGAGCGGGGTGTGGTGATGCGCTTGCCGTCGAGACTGTAGCGGAGGGATGAGTCGGTGGCGGAAGGGCTGGGGACAGAGGAGGAGTCGGGGGCGGAGGAGCCGGGGGCGGAGTGGATGCCTGTCGCTGTGTCTTTCTGCAAGACGATGAGGAAGAGGTTGGCGACATCGCCCTTGGTCAGGACGTATTGCTGTGCGCCCTTTGCCTTGAGGGTTATCCTGCCGTCGGCGTCTGTCACGTGTGTCTCGCCGTCAATCTTCACCTTCTTGCCTGCCTCGCCGAAGATGAGGGTCAGGGTGCAGTCATAGGGTGGGGTGACGGTTATCTGTGTCGATGACTCCATCTTCACACAGTCGGTGTATGTCTGGCCGTCGTATGTGACGCTTCCCTTCGAGTTGGAGTAGTTTCCGCTGACGGTGACGTAGGCTTTCGAGGGTGACTTTGCCGCTGCTGTGAAATGGCAGATGTCTGTCTCGGGGAGTGTGGCGGGGTCAACGGCCTTGGCTATCTTTATGGTGTAGGTCTTTGTCGTGGTGGTGTTCTCGGCCACGATGGTGAATGTCGCTGTCGCTGTCTCGCCTGGCTGTGGCGCCGGGATGGTGTATGTGTTCTCCGCGCTTTGTGTGGCGCCGGTGACGCTCTTGACGCTGGCGCGCTCGGCCGGGGCGACGGTAATGGTGTAGAGGGTCTCCGCGGCGTCGTAGGGGACGCTCATGGTGTATGAGCCTGTCGTGAGTATCTCTGTGCCGTCGATGGCGAATGTCGCTGTGGCGTCGCTGCTCTTCTCGTCCTCGACGGGGTCTCCGCCGTCGTCAGGGTCGCTGCCTCCGTCGCCTGGCTTGGCTATCTTTATGCCTTGTATGTTGAGGCTTCCGGTGGCGGTGTTTGTGAGGCGTATGTACTTATAGGGCGCTGAGGGCTGGACGGTCAGCTCGTAGATGCCGGTCTTGGCGGTGTAGTCTTGTATCTCGCTGAATGTTGTGCCGTCGTCGCTTCCCATGACCTTGCCGGCCATGGAGCCTGTCCTGGCGAGATAGAACGATATCGACTGTATGCCGCCGGCGAGGTGGAATGTGGCGTGTCCTGTCGCCTTGGCTATGTCGAGGGCCCCGACTTTGTCTGATATCACGGTGCCGTCGCTCTTGACGACGGTCTTCTCGGGGCGGAACTTCGAGGCGTCGTCCATGGTTATGGTGCCGTCGGCTATGAGGGCCTCGGTGGCTGTGGCGTTGTCGCCTGTGGTCCAGAAGTACTCGGTGGACGAGCCTATGACGTACTCGCCGCTTGATATGGTTCCGCCGCCACCGCCGTATGACGGCACGTAGGCGTCGTTCATGTCAGGGTCTATGCCTTTCCCGTCTCCGCCGTCGATGGTCTCTGTCGCTCCGCCGTTAGATATCGTGGTGCCGTCGGCGAGGCCTATGAGTGTCGATCTGTATGCCACGAGCGCGGCTTTCAGCTCGGGGATGACGTTATAGTTCTCGTCCTGGAGGGAGTTGTTGAATGTCCATTTTATGTCTCCGTGTCCCATGCGTCCTGCCCCGAGCCATCCTCTGACGATGGTGGGAACATCGTCCGGGTTGTCTATGCGGCTCTCTATGTATGTTGTCCTGAGGGCCTCGTCGGCCTCGGCGTTGTATCCTGTGCCGCCTGAGAGGCAGCGGGCTGAGACTGGCTCGTCGCGTGAGGTGACGAGGACGGCGTCCCAGCGGCCATCTGTCTGCGAGCCGTCATAGTATTGTATCTTGCGTGCGCCGCGTATGGTGTTGTTGTATGCCTTGATGATGCCTCCCGGCTCTCCTGAGAATGTGCCGTTGCCCTCGGCGTCGGTGCCTTGTCGGGAGATGAGCATGGGGTACTTGCAGTTGCGGAAGTAGTTGCTCTCGACGAAGGCTGAGCCTCCTGATGTCATGCCGACGCCGTACTTGGAGACACCGTCGAAGTAGTTGTTATAGACGTGGAAGAACTGTACGCGGACGCGCGGATGGCGTGAGTCAGAATGGTCGAACCAGTTGTGGTGGTAGGTATGGCAGGCTGTTGTGACCTCGTTGCTCATGCCTCCGAGCGACGATTTGCCACAGTCGTAGAAGTGGCAGTAGGCGAGTGTGACGTTCTTCGAGGCGGCCTTGATATCTACTGTGCCGTCGCCCTTGGCCTGGTCGGCGTCGCCTCCGGTGTTGCCATAGAAGAAGTCGATGTTGTGAATCCAGATGTTGGAGTTCTTCGTGTCGAGCGAGAGGCAGTCGTCAAGACATAGTATGACGGCGAAATTGCGCAGCTCGACATCCCTGACGCTCCTCAGCAGCATTCCGAATCCGTATATGGCGGCGTCGTTGCCTATGCCCTCGATGGTCAGCGGGAGGTCCATATAGTCAGACGAGCCTTTTATCTGCAGGCCCTCGGCCGACGAGCCGAGCGGGTC
>JBJEAW010000114.1:0-23543 GCA_051869435.1 Prevotella sp.
TCTTTTTATTCAGACTCTCAAAGATATTTGGCTAAACACAGGTTTTTGCAGGTGCCCCGGTTTATCATGGTTTTTGTGATTCATGATTCGTCATTTGTCATTCGTGATTCGTGATTCGTGATCCATAACTGTCCCAGCGTTTTACTGGTGCCCCCGATATTCTGTCCTCCTCTTTTCATTACTCCGTCCACTTATTCTCATAAATACTAATACATACCCACCACCATGGCACAGCATAACGACATCGGCAAATGGGGCGAGGACATCGCTGCCAGATACATGTCCGGCAAGGGATGGTTCATACGCCACCGCGACTGGAGGTTTGACCACAAGGACCTTGACCTCGTGTGTATCGACGAGGATGACACCACGCTCGTCTTTGTCGAGGTGAAGACACGCACATCGCTCCGCAGGGGGAATCCCGTTGATGCCGTTGATGCCGCGAAGCGTCTCAACATCATCAATGCCGCCTCGGCCTACCGCCGCATCTACAAAAAAGAGAACCGTGACGTGCGTTTTGACATCATCTCCATTGTCGGCTCGCCGGACACAGAATACCATATAGACCACGTAGAGAACGCTTTCACAGCGTTTGACGCCTTCGAGGATTATGTCTCCGCGTCATCCTCTGGCCGAGAAGCGCTTTCGTTTTAGTGACGTTCCTGAAACTACTGCTTACAAAAAGATAGCCACAGCCTATCCAGTATCTATCAGTTGCATTTTTGCTATCAAATCATACTATACTTAACTGTTTGTCACTTTATTAATATTTAACACTTTATTTTCTGATTAAGTATTGCTGACAAATATTTTTTGTATAAATTTGCATTCGAAAGTAATAAAACCACCTATAATAATATCATTGAAACATGGAAAACAAACGCACCTGCTTGTACGACAAACACGTTGCCTTAGGAGCTCTTATCAGCCCCTTCGGCGGTTTTGACATGCCTATTCAGTATTCTGGTATCGTCGATGAGCATCAGGCTGTCCGCAATGCCTGCGGAGTATTTGATGTAAGCCACATGGGCGAGGTAACCGTGAAAGGCCCCGACGCTGAGCGATACGTCAACCATATCTTCACCAACGATGTCAAGGACATGGATGCCGGGAAGATCCTTTACGGCATGATGCTCTACCCCGACGGTGGCACAGTAGATGACCTCCTCGTCTATAAGATGGGCGATAATGACTTCTTCATCGTCATCAACGCCGCCAACATCGACAAGGACTGGACATGGATGACAGAGAACGCCAAGGGATTCGACATCGACATGAAGAATGTTTCTGACTATTACGGCCAGCTCGCCGTGCAGGGGCCTCAGGCTGAGGCTGTCGTGGAGAAAGTGCTCGGATACGCATGTGCCGACCTTACGTTCTATACCGTGAAGACCATCGGCGATGTCATCGTCAGCCGCACAGGATACACCGGCGAGGACGGATTTGAGATCTACGGCTCTCACGAGCAGATACGCGAGGCATGGGACAAGCTCATGGCAAGCGGCGAGTGTAAGCCTTGCGGCCTTGGATGCCGCGACACGCTGCGCTTCGAGGTGGGCCTCCCGCTCTATGGCGACGAGCTGTCAGCAGAGATCTCCCCTGTCATGGCCGGACTCGGATTCTTCTGCAAGCTCGACAAGGAGGAGTTCATCGGCCGTGACGCCCTCATCAAGCAGAAAGCAGAGGGTGTGGCACGCAAGCTCGTAGGCATAGAGCTGAGCGACAAGGCCATACCACGCCACGGCTATCCTGTCGTGAAAGATGGTGAGACAATAGGCGAGGTGACAACAGGCTACCATACCATATCCACCGACAAGAGTGTCTGCATGGCTCTCGTCGATTCACAGTATGCCAAGCTCGGCACAGAGCTTGAGATAAAGATACGCAAGAAGACATTCCCGGGAGTAGTGGTGAAGAAGAAGTTCTACGAGAAACACTACAAGAAGTGACTCTTGGCTTGAGGGCCTCCCTCCCCCGTTGCACGCTATTCCCCCCGGCCACACTTCTATGGTCAGGACACAGTGACGCAGGAACGAGAAAAAAAATCAAACAACAAATATCCTTATAATAATATTATGGCAAAAGTAATTGACGGACTCTACTATTCAGAGAGTCATGAGTTTGTGAGAGTTGAAGGTGAGTATGGCTATGTTGGCATCACTGACTATGCCCAGCACGCTCTCGGCAATATCGTTTATGTTGACATGCCTGAGGTTGACGACGACGTTGAGGCAGGCGAGGAGTTTGGAGCTGTTGAGAGTGTCAAGGCCGCCAGCGACCTCAACTCTCCTGTCAGCGGAACAGTCGTTGAGGTGAACGACGCCCTTGAGGATTCTCCTGAAATCATCAACGCCGACGCTTTCGGCAACTGGATTATCAAGGTGAAGCTATCCGATCTCTCTGAGCTTGACAGCCTCATGGATGCCAAGGCATACGAGGAGTTCTGTAAATAACTACCACAGCAGAGGCATGCCGTGGGAGCGGACAATAACGGCATACCATACCGTCCGCCCCATGGCATGCCTTTATCTTTTTTTCAATATAGAATTACACATTCCATCTTATGACATATAAGTATTTCCCTCATACCCAAGAGGACATAGACGCCATGCTCGCCGCATGCCATCTCCCCTCGCTCGATGCCCTGTCGGCCGACGTGCCTGACAGCATCCGTTTCAAGGGCGAGTATGACATTCCTGAGGCAAAGAGTGAGATTGAGGTGCGCCGATTCTTCGAGGCTCTCGCGGCGAAGAACACACCTCTGAAGTGTTTCGCCGGTGCCGGTGTCTATGACCATTACTGCCCTTCTGTGGCACAGAACATCGTTGAGCGCTCTGAGTTCCTTACCAGCTACACGCCTTATCAGGCAGAGATATCACAGGGCACACTACACTATATCTTTGAGTATCAGTCGATGATGACCGAGCTGACAGGCATGGACATCTCCAACGCCTCCATGTATGACGGCACGACAGCCACCGCCGAGGCCATGCTCATGGCATACAACGCCGCCAAGAAGGCCGACACCGTCCTTGTCTCTGAGACTGTTGACCCCAAGACCGTTGCCGTCATAAACACCTATGCCAAGTACCATGGTGTCAATATCGAGACCATCCCCGCTGCCAACGGCGCGACCGATTTCGATGCCATGCGCGAGCGTCTCTCCCGTGGTGGTGTGGCCGGTGTCATCGTCCAGCAGCCTAACTTCTACGGCATCATCGAGGATTTCACCGGTGTTGCTGATGCCGTACACGCCTCACGCGGCCTTCTCGTCATCAACAGCGTCGCTGCCGACCTTGCCCTACTCCGCACACCTGGCGAGTGGGGTGCCGACATCGCTGTCGGCGACGGACAGAGCCTCGGTCTCCCTATGGGCTTCGGAGGCCCTTATGTAGGCTATATGTGCTGCACAGAGAAGCTCATGCGAAAGATTCCGGGACGCATCGTAGGCAAGACCGTCGATAGCAACGGACAGCGAGCCTTCGTCCTCACACTCCAGGCTCGTGAGCAGCATATACGCCGCCAGAAGGCTACATCGAACATCTGCTCAAACGAGAGCCTCATGGCGCTCTATGTCACCATCTACATGGCGCTCATGGGCAAAGAGGGAGTGAAAGAGGCCGCTACCATGTCGTACGGCGCCGCCCATTATCTTCATGACAAGCTCATAGCCACCGGACTTTTCACCGATGTATATGACCAGCCTTTCTTCAACGAGTTCCTCGTGCGTTACAATGGCGATGCCGACGCTCTCCAGAGCCGCTGTGCCAAGGCCGGATTCCTTGCCGGCGTGAAGACCGGAAAGGACACTATTCTCTTCGCCGCTACCGAGAAGAACAGCCGCGAGGATATCGACAACATGGTAAAAATCATTGAGGAGGGACACAAGTATGAATAACAGACTATATGGCAATCTGATTTTCGAGCTCTCTAAGCCAGGCCGCAAGGGTTACTCCCTGCCCGCCAACGAGTTCGCCGACTACTCGCCAGCATCCATCCCTGCCACACTGCGCCGTGAGCACGACGCTGAGCTGCCGGAGTGTGACGAGCTGACAGTCGTCAGACACTATACCAACCACAGCAACAATAACTTCGGCGTGAACAACGGCTTCTACCCTCTCGGTAGCTGTACGATGAAGTACAACCCTATCATCAACGAGGAGATTGCCGCCCTTCCTGCCTTCACCGGCCTACATCCCCTGCAGCCCGCCGATACTGTACAGGGCGCGCTGGCTGTCTATCGTGGACTGGAGAAGGCTCTCTGTGCCCTCACAGGCATGGGAGAGTTCACGCTCAACCCATTCGCCGGAGCACACGGCGAGCTGACAGGGCTCATGGCCATACGCGCCTACCATGCCGCCCGTGGCGACGCGAAGCGCACAAAGGTCATCGTCCCTGACTCGGCCCATGGCACTAACCCGGCCTCTGCCGCTGTCTGCGGACTGGAGATTGTCGAGGTGAAGAGCACTGCCGACGGACTTGTCGATGTTGAAGACCTCAAGCCTCTCCTTGGAGACGACATCGCCGCCATGATGATGACCAACCCTAACACTCTCGGACTCTTCGAGCGTGAGATACCGGCCATCACACAGCTTGTGCATGACTGTGGCGGACTGATGTATTATGATGGTGCCAACCTCAACCCTATGCTTGGCATCTCCCGTCCTGCCGATATGGGCTTCGACGTCATGCACATCAATCTCCACAAGACATTCTCAACGCCTCACGGTGGCGGCGGTCCTGGCGACGGCCCTGTGGGCGTAAGGGCAGGCATGGAGCAGTTCCTCCCTGTGCCACGTGTCGTGGAGGATGCCGACGGACACCTCTCTGTCGAGCGTGAGACTCCCGATGCCCTGGGCTATGTGGGCGCATTCCTCGGCAATTTCCTCGTCTCGCTGCGTGCATACACATACATCCTCACTCTCGGCAAGGAGAACATACGCATGGTGGGGCCTCTCGCCACTCTCAACGCCAACTATATCAAAGAGTCTCTGAAGGATGTCTATGACCTGCCTATCGAGGGCCTCTGCAAGCACGAGTTTGTCTTCAACGGACTGAAAGACAAATCGACAGGCATCACGACGATGGATATCGCCAAGCGTCTCCTCGACTATGGCTACCACGCTCCTACCATCTATTTCCCGCTCCTCTTCCACGAGAGCCTCATGATAGAGCCTACAGAGAACGAGAGCAAGGACACTATCGACAGCTTCATCAGCGTCATGCGCAAGATTGCCACTGAGGCCCTGACCGACCCGGAGACTGTCCACGGCGCTCCACACAACACTCCGATAGGCCGTGTTGACGATGTCCTGGCCGCCAAGCATCCTGTCGTGACATACCGTGCCCTTGTGGCTGAAACAGAGGCGTAGCCATCATCATCCGTACAGTGCAAACATATAGCGGGTAATTATACCACCCGCCTATCATACAGCCCCAACACACGCCCTACGTCACGGAAGGCTGTGTCGGGGCTGTTCTCGTCACCATCACACGGATTATTTTTATTTTTCACACGGACGGTCACGGACGAACACGGAGTTTTTCTCACACGGAATATTGATCATCACACGGAATATCACGGATGCCCACGGAATATAGTTGCACTTTATGTCCCGCTAAAAAATCATCCGTGACAATCCGTGGACATCCGTGTGAAAAATATAAACCGCTCCGTGTGATTAACTCCATAAACTAAAAACCATGAATACAGATATCATCATCATTGGCAGCGGCCCAGGAGGATACAAGGCTGCCCAGTACGCCGCACGCCACGGCAAGACAGTAACCATCATCGAGCGCGAGGAGGCTGGCGGCACCTGCCTCAACTGTGGCTGCATCCCCACCAAGACCCTCTGCCGCAACGCCGAGGTGCTCACCACCATAGCCGACGGCGAGGCATACGGCATAGCCGATGCCACCTATCGCCTCGACTTCACGAAAGTCGTAGAGCGCAAGAATGCCGTCATCATGCAGCTGCGTGGTGCCGTCGAGGCCCTCATGTCACAGCCTGGCATAACACTCGTGCGTGGCGAGGCAACGCTCAAGGACGCCCATACCGTCGTCGTGGGCAGTGACGAGTACATAGCCGACAATATCATCATAGCCACCGGCTCCCGTCCGCGTATGCTCCCCATCCCGGGCATAGACCTTGAGGGTGTCGTCACCTCCACCGGTCTGCTCGATGTCGAGACCGTCCCACGCCGCCTGTGCATCATCGGTGCCGGCGTGATAGGCATGGAGTTCGCGTCATGCTTCAGCCGTTTCGGCAGTGAGGTGACCGTCGTCGAGTTCCTCAAGGAGTGTCTCCCTGTCCTTGACAGCGACATCGCCAAGCGTCTGCGTAAGCAGGTGAAGGCCGACTTCTACATGCAGAGCTGTGTGGAGAGCATAGAGCGCAATGCCGACGGCTCGCTCCGTGTCACGTTCTCCAAGAAGAACAAGACCCAGACTGTCGATGCCGATATGGTGCTTGTCGCCACAGGGCGCGCCGCCAATGTCGAGGGACTGAACCTTGAGGCCGTCGGCGTGGAGCATGGTAAGACAGGCATCACCGTCGATGACAATATGCTGACCTCCGTCCCCAACATCTACGCCATAGGCGATGTCAACGGCCGTTGTATGCTCGCCCATGCCGCCACGATGCAGGGCTTCCGTGCCGTCAACCATATCCTCGGCCTTACAGACAACATACGCCTTGACATCATGCCGTCGGCCGTCTTCACCATCCCCGAGGCTGCCAGCGTCGGCCTCAGCGAGGATTATTGTAAGGAGCATGGCATCAGCTATGAGTGTCGCAAGGCATTCCACCGCGCCAACGGTAAGGCACTGGCTATGAACGAGACAGAGGGACTGCTGAAACTCATTGTCGAGGCCGACACAAAGCGCATCATAGGCTGCCACGCCTTCGGCGCACATGCCGCCGACCTTATCCAGGAGGCGAGTGTCCTCATGTGCAAGGCCACCACACTCCCTGAGCTGCACGATATGATACATATCCACCCGACGCTCAGCGAGATACTCTACTCTGCGGCCGAATAGTCCCCATCACACAGACAGCCACATAACATTCCAAGCCTCCCTGCCACCCGACAGGGAGGCTTTCTCTGTCTATACATCACACGGATGTCCACGTCATTTTCTCACGGATGCCCATATCATTATCACACGGATGTCCACGGATTGTCACGGAAGTTTTTATCACGAGACTTGTCCTTAGACCCACTGACCAAAGGGAAGTAATTATCGAATTGTCGAATTTTTCTTTTTGCCACGTTGTTGATAGGGGTCATGTTGGACATAATTCGACAATTCGCAAATCCGTGATAAAGAAATAAATCCGTGATAATCCGTGGACATCCGTGTGACAACAAGAAAATTCGACAATTCGCAAATCCGTGATAAAGAAATAAATCCGTGATAATCCGTGGACATCCGTGTGACAACAAGAATAATTCGACAATACGTGATAAAGAAATAAATCCGTGACAATCCGTGGACATCCGTGTGACGACAAGAATAATTCGACAATACGTGATAAAGAAATAAATCCGTGATAATCCGTGGACATCCGTGTGATAAGATATTAAACCGTATAGTTCTGTGTGACCCAGACGATGAAACAATAATGATAACAGAGTAAAGACTGAGTAATTACACTGTAAAGACTCAGTCTTTACCGTATCATTCAGTATCTTTTACCCGATGTGCCGTTATCTCTCCCGGGCTTCCCCGCCCTTCGAGGCTTCATCAGTGGTGGACAGACGGTGTGTTAGGACAGGCCTGTGAGCCATCGAAGCCACCTCCACGCCCTGCCGGGTGACTGGTTTTTGGAGATCCTACTCCTCATTTTTATGTTAACATACATTAATTACCAAGGCTATTTCTTAAACTTTCTTGTTTTTTTTTTTTGAATTTTTTACACTTGAATAATATATGTACCTTTGCAAAAGCTATTAGGAAGCGAACAACAGAAGATATATTCCAAACTACTTTTTGAATATCACATTCTGCACACCATCTGAAAGGAAAAGACAGATTGATATGACATTATGATTTGAGAGGAAACACACGGACTATTGCGACAAACATCCTGTCATTTCATGCTCTTACGGTTCTAAACACACGTTATCACAGCAACGCACTATCGCCACAAGAGACATACGACCTGCCCGAACTACGCTACAAGTGAAATTAACTATTTAAAATTATTATTCGCTATTGTTATGTCAAACTTTACTAAAAAGAAGTTATGCCATCCTATTGGCATATCCCAGAGCGCACACCTCTGGATGACTGGCATTTTCACCTTACTGCTACTATGCTTGTCTGGCAGCAAGGCGAAAGCTGCCGATGTCCCATCCACATGGAAATCTGTTAACTTTAATGATGGCATCCGCTATTCACAGTGGGTGATCAACTCGCGTATAAGCGACTTTTATGGAAACCAGACACAGCGAGGCTTTAATACCTATGATGCGAGCGGAAATAAGATTAGCAGTTCAAAGGGTACTCAGAAGTTTGATTATGTCCCCGGACTTGTGGCCAAAGCTATTCTTGAGGCATACGCTAACTACAGCACCTTCGATTGGTCAAAGCCATGGTTCTATTCTGTTATGAACTATGCTAAGGATAACACATACACGCTTATAGCGAAAGAAGGAGCGACGAGTTTCTCGGGTATAACTCTTGACAACATGAATGCTTGCAAGATGTATTTCCCGCTTATGGCCGCTGATGCATTATCTACAGATGCCAAGAGTAAAGGAGAGACCGCTATCGCCAATGTCTTGACAGACATGAATAAGTATAATAGCATGTATGTCATTGGCGGCAGCGAGTCAGGTGTAGCAAGCTCAACCAACGAAACCGTAAAATCCATGTTTGGAGGATGGTTCCACAAGCCTGAATATACAGACCAGATGTGGTGTGACGGTCTGTATATGGGAGCAGCCCTGCTTGCACAGATTATAAACTACAAGAATAGCACAACAAATGTTGATGCTACAAATGACTGGGACTTGATTGCCAAGCAGTTCACGATATCATGGAATCAACTCTACAATAGCTCTAAAGGCTTGCTCTATCACGCTTTTACTGCTAACCCAAAGGATGACGCATCGTCTGCATGGTCTGGAATATCAAACACAACAGGTTCAGAGGTATATCATTCAGAAGCTTTCTGGGGACGTGCCATGGGATGGTATTTCCTCGCTCTTGTTGACGTGCTCGAGCAGATGCCATCTGACAATAAAAACCGTGAGACACTGAGAGGCTATCTTCAGAATCTCGCATCAGGACTGGCAAATTATCAAGATGCTGAGACTGGGTGCTGGTATCAGGTAATTGACGAGAAAGACAACACCTTGACAGGCAACTATCTTGAGTCTTCTTGTACATGTTTGTTTGCAGCGGCATATCTCAAAGCGGTACGTCTTGGATTGCTATCTACTGATGGAAAAGACTATAAGACCATCGGCGAGAATGCTTTCAAGGGAGCTGTGAATCAGTTCATGAAGTGTGACACCTTCGGACCCACAGGCGCAACTGTACAGCTTGTACACAATTGTGCTTCTGCCGGACTTGGTGGCACTGCCAATCGTTCTGGCTCTCGTGATTATTATATAAACGGCAGTGACGTTGGGCAGACAAACACCTACACCGAAGGAAAGGTGATGGGCGCTTTCATCATGGCTGCTACAGAGTATGAGAAAGCAAACCCGAAAAGCATACGTTTGTCTTCCGACCTCGCGCCTTCATATTCTCTCACGAAGGGTGAGTCTATCAAAGTTGAGGCTCTTGGAGAGGGAACAGCAACATACCAGTGGTATGATTCCCAAAAAGCAGAAGCAGTAGCGACAGAAGCCTCTTTTACTCCTGAAGCCTCTGGCTCATACTACTGCAAAATTACAGTTACACCAACAACATCTGCTAAGACGAGAGCTGCAAGTACAGAAACATACGATATCACTACAGGTGTAACGGTGGTGACGGTGAGCGAAGAAAGTACAAGCACAGACGTTTTATATGTTACAACTAACGGACAGACATTTGATTTAACCCAATCAAATATTACAGAAAACGCTTATGCATCAGCATCCACAAGCAATTGGACAGATAAGAAAATAGATGGAACGTCTTACAGTCTCTACAACATGTCAAATACTAACAGAAAAATTACTTTAAAAGTTAGTGGAGCAAGTAGTTTTGAAGTGAAAGTCCAAAATTCGACAAGTGGAAGAACATATGGAATAAACATAACGGATGCAAATAGCATCCCTACAACTAAGACAATAACACACGGAGGTACAGGGGTTGAATCATCTGGTATAATAAATACTACCAGCACAGGTGAAATAACTATAGAATTGTCAGGTGGTGGAGACAGTGTATATCCATATCAAATAATTTTCTATACAGGCTCAACTGAGACATCAGGCTATACGATATCTTATTCTACATCTGTGGGTACTGCTCCTGAATCTAAGAGTAATATCACGACATTAACTTCAGATGAGCTTCCAACACTTTCAGCAGAAGGTTATACTTTTGATGGTTGGTACACAGATGCAGATTTTAATAATAAAGCTACAGCTGGCGCAACAATCTCTACCAACACCACCCTCTATGCGAAGTGGACCATCAACAAATACACCGTTACAACAGCAGCAACAAACGGCTCTGTATCTATTGTAGATGGTAGCAACACAGAAGTAACATCTGATTCTGAAGTTGAGCATGGAACTAAGCTTGTATTCACAGCAACCCCTAACAGTGGATATGAGTTCAGCAGCTGGACTGTTAATGGAACAACAGGTACTGCGAACGGCGCGACTTATACTATCGAGTCTCTTGATGCGACGACATCTGTAACAGCCAACTTCACCGCAACAACATCTGGTGGAGGTAGCAGTACAACAGATATTTTCACTCTACATGTCACATCAACAGAGACAATAAGTGTTGAATCAAAAAAGACGATTGACGCAGGAAGCTATGCAACTATTACAGGAGGGTCTGCAGAATTATACAATGGGAGTTCGAGTTCCAAGGAATTGGTAACAGGCGGTCAGTTCAACCTTAACGGAAGTAGTGGTAGCTATATCAAGATTACCCTCAACCAAGCTCTGCAGGCTGGCGATGAGATTGTAATCACTCCTGCTACATCTTCTTTCAAACTTTCAAATACAGACAGTAATAAAAATGCTACAGAATTTACAGGAAGTTACGTTGTAACAGCCAGTGATAATTTCGTTGGGAAGTCAGTGATATATCTGTATAAGAATTCAAGTTCGACTATTACTGATATTATTATCTCACGTCCTAATCCTGATGCTGACTCGCGTGCGACATTTACATATGACGGCTCACAGCTTTCTTTCACAGAAACAGCTGAAGGAACATATACCACAACAATCGAAATAGTAGCAAGCAAAAGAGGCGAATCAATCACAATCACACCTTCTGTTCAGGAAGGCGCCACAATCAAAGAGGGTGAGACGACAGTAACATCTCCTATAACAATCACTGCGCCATCAACAACAGGAGATACTACGACAAAGACATACACCGTCACGTCTAAGGATGCAAGCACCACCACTACATACGTTATCAACGTGACAGTAGTGAAGGAGAAGATTACGCTCGTATTCTCTGACACAGATGACAACACAGAGTGGACCTGGAACTCAACAACAACTCCTACACAGCCTACGTTCAATCAACCAACAGTTAAAGCATATAAGACTGACGCTGAGGGAAATAAGACACTGCTCACTGACGAAACCCTGTCATACGAATATGAGAGTGATGTAACATCTGTTGCCACTGTAACAGAGGCAGGAGTTATATCTATCGTTACAAGCGGCAACGGTGGAGCAAAGATATATGCCACACTTGTAGATAACGACAATTATTATGCAGACCCGACATTCTTCAATGTTATCATAGAGCAGGGATATAGCTTCTCTGTGGGTGCAAGTGAGACTGCCCCAGAGATTAACACATCAGAATATATCACAAGAACAATAGAAGGCGAAACTGAGAATCTTGTGAAGATGACTTTCGGCGGATGGAAATGGAACAATGGAGAATATGCTGTTAAGCGTGCATCCGGAACCACAAACTATACCGACAAATGGAACGATTCTGGCACAAAGGCTTCTGATATAGCCTCTATCGACGGACACTATTACTGGTGGAACGGACAGAACGATGCTGTAGATGAGTCAAAGGCATCTTCAAAGGACGAAGATGGTAACGAAGTTCAGATATATGGAAGCGTGCGCTATGGATGGTTCAAGTCTCCGGAACATGACGAAGACGGGAAGACAACGAAATCTTATCCATTCTCTCTCCCTGTGCGCGGCTCTTACATGACATTTGAGCCATATATGAACGGTACGCTCACAATATACATCCTACAGAACGGAGCATGGAACACGAATGATAATGGTGGCACGAAATACGGTATAGAATACGCCAAGGGAGACATTATCCCAGGGGAATTCCGTCCACACGCATTCCAGGTTGTCAACCAGCGCGGCCTTACCGTACAGGAATTCTCTCCAAACTATAGCGTATCAACCAAGCAGAAGGTTGACTCACGTTATTACTGCATGTTCACTGGAGACGATGACTATGATCAAACGAAGTACAATGATGGCCACAACGTAGCTACATGGACAGAGTTTAAAGATTATATGTCAACTGCTGAACAAAAGCGGGCACATGACAATTGGAATAGCGGTCCTCTCGGTGCCCAGGAGATTATAGAGCTTGACAACGGCTCGTTCCTTGCTGTGCAGAAAGGTATCGTAAAGTACACATTCCATGTGACAGGCAACGAGACTTACTATTTCTTCTCCAACTTCTCTAAGATGGGATTCTCTGGAGCGAACTTCGTCCCTGATGAAGCTCAACCAGTGGAATCCGCTGATGATGGCGGTAAGATTCATAGCCTTGAGCTTAGCGATGTGACTAAATATGAGCAAATCACAGCTACAGAGAACGGAACGATTGAAGGTACGAACCTAAAGAATTACAACTATTCTATTAACGGTACTGATGTAGCTCCTGTAGCTGGTGTATCTATTCCACAGTTCTATAGCATCAAGCTCACCCGCACATTCAAGCCTAACCAGTGGACAACGCTGACGCTGCCATTCAACCTGACACAGGAAGAGGTGCAGAAGGTATTCGGTGATGGCACACAGCTTATCATGCTCAATAATGCCACACTGATCAATGAGGGAGCACGTCTGGAGTTCATATACCACGAGATACAGAATGTACTGCCGGGTTATCCTTATCTGATTAAGCCGACACTCAAGTCTGTAACAAATGACGCAAATGTGAAGGTAACCACATCGAATGGCAACATTACCTCTTTCACCGTCTATAGCAAGTGTATCAATCCATTCATAAAGCCGTTTGAGGTTGATACTGATCCATACACATTCAAGGGAACACCAGACTATTGTACTGCTGATAAGACAAACAACAAGAACGTATCTGGCTACAGCGTCAACTACGCAACGAATGACATCTTTGTCAGCGAGGGCGACGGCAAGCTGTATGTGTCTGGCGGCTCATCTTACGGCAAAGGCTACCGTGCATGGCTTAAGAAAAAGGGAACTGGCGAAACAACGTCTGTCAAGAGCATCTCTGTTGTCATGAGCTCATTCTCTGACGACGACAACACGACGACATCAATCGATGTGGCAGAGATGGCTCCTGACCTCCTTGAGGCTCTCGGCATACAGACAGGCGTGTATAACCTCAACGGCCAGCGTGTGGCAAACGACACACGCAACCTCAAGGCCGGTATATACCTCGTCAACGGCAAGAAGACCGTGGTAAAATAAAAAGTTATCGCCGTTCCGTGTCTCTGAGGCGACATTAGCCTCAGAGACACGGAATGGGGGAAAGAAATAACAACTATGGAAAAACAAGAGCAACGTATGAAGAAGAAAGAATATATAAAGCCGGACATCGCCGTCATCCCTATGGACGACGAGGTAAAACTTCTCGACCACATCTCTGGCGATAATATAAAGTACGGCGCATCAGATACTGGCGCATGGGTAGAGACTCCGGGCATTGGTGCCGGCAACGGTACAACGGATGTCCCTGACGAGTCGAAGAAGAACCAGATGTGGGACTTGTGGGAATAATCTTTTAATAATATAGTTCTAAATAAAAGTAAAGTCGTGAGACTGAAGTACGCAATTTTTATAACATTATTTTAGTCTATGTCCACCCGTCGACGTTGATGTCGCCGGGTGTACTTTTTTGTATATACCTCACTGTCACACGGATAGCTATTATTATTCACACGGACGAGCACATGGGATTCTTCACACGGACGGTCACGGAGTATCACGGAGATTTTTTTCTTTCACACGGATGTCCACGGATGTCACACGGATGATTTTTCTTTTCACGAATTTGCGATTTTTCGAATTATGTGTGTCACACGGACAGTCACGGAATGTCACGGAAGATTTATGAAACAAAAACACACAGACAACAATTTCTTTTATCAAACGGACAGTCACGGATGATTATTCTCTGTGTCACGGATGTCCACAGAGGTTATTAACTGTATGTCCAGTTATAATCCTTTCGATACATAATGCCGTGACAATCCGTGATGTCCGTGTGACACACATAATTCGATAATTACCTCCCTCCGGTCAGTGGGTCCAAGGACAAGTCTCGTAAATTCGTGAAAAGAAAAATCATCCGTGTGACATCCGTGGACATCCGTGTGAAAGAAAAAAATCTCCGTGACAATCCGTGATGTCCGTGTGAAAGAAAGAAATCTCCGTGACAATCCGTGGGCATCCGTGTGAAAAGAATAAATCATCCGTGTGACATAATCAGAAGCGGCGGAAGCGAAGGGTATAGTCTGCCGATGACAGCACCATGCTGGACGCGTCAAGCACATTGATACGGAACGTCTGTGTGATACGGCCGGGGCGTGAGTCGTCGCGGACAGGCTCCAGGCCCCACTGCAAGAGCACCTCACGCTCCTCGTATGGTATCCACTCGTTATCGTCTGCCTCTGTGGCGTTGTTTGAGAAATAGCAGAAATCAAAGAGACGGAGCATGTCGCCCTCACGCTCAAAATGGGCGTAATGGTCTTGTACCCCTACCCCATTAAGTTGTAAGAGGTTATAGCGTATAGACCAGTAACGTTTCTGCGCTTTAGTGTCTGTGACGACGCCATCACGCTCTACGGCCATGAGCTGCCACATGCCGTCGAGCCTGCCGTTGTCAGGCACTTTGTCACAGCCGACAACAGAGAGGAGGAATATCAGGAATAGACCGAAGGATAATATTCTGTTTGCTTTCATATTTTTCAATTGAATTTTCACGCGGATGGTCACGGAAGGTCACGGAGTTTTTTTATCACGGATTTTGTTTTTGTCACGAGACTTGTCCTTAGACATACTGACCATCGGGAAGTAATTTGCGAATTGTCGAATTTTTCTTGTTGTCACCTTGAAGATAGGTGTCATGTTGGGGCATAATTCGAGAATTCGTGATAAAAAAATCCGTGATAATCCGTGGACATCCGTGTGATATGGGAATTAATCGTGGGGGCGGCGGAGTGATATGGTACGGCGCAATGTCAGCTGGCCGCCGAAGCTGTCGCCGAGGACGGAGCCATGGTCAAGGCCAAGGGATACAGTAGCCGTCCATCCACGGGCGAAGGGAGGGGTGTAGGTAGCCTCAGCGAGGTAATACTGCTGGGAGAGGACATCATCATACGGCTGGCGGTATGTGCCCCAGTTGCGCGTGAAGGTGGCGAGGAGACGCCACGAGAGGCATGGCAGAGGGTTGCCGTCAATGCCGATGTGCAGGGCACGGAGACGGTTGTTATAGAACTGGAGGACATGAGGGGTGTTGTATATGGGCGATGTGAGGATGGGATTGCCCATGCCCATGCCCCAGTTCTGCCATCCCGTATAGAGGCCGTGGTTATAATAGTTGTCTATGCCGGTGTATGACTCGGGGATGTTATGTGTGGAGTCATGATATACGGGGCCTGCCTGGTCTTTTGTGTTAAGATGCTCTATGAGGATATGGCTGACATAGGGATTGGCGGGCAGCTCGACATCGATGCCGAGGAGATGGTCATAGATGCCATACTGGACGGTGAGCATCGACTGGTCCTCAAACATACGCTCGAAATAGGCTCTCGCCTTCCATCCACGTCCGTGGTATGTCAGAGCCATATTGTATGAGCCGAAGGTGTTGCCGGCAGAGTTAGGGTGCATACCGTCTGTGACATCCTCGCTGCCCATAGGCCAGAAGGCGTGCCAGAAGGCGTTGAGATTCTCTGGATGGCGGATGGGTATGGAGGCGTCGTCGTGGTTGCGGCCGACAGCGTTGTATGTCGTCCCCCCGAACTGTGTCATCATCTGCAATCCTATCTCGAACGTCAATGGGAGGCGTGAGGTCTCCTTGCCGAATTTCCAATACATGGCTTTCTCATGGTAAAGGATATCAGAGGTGTATCGCTCTTTCGTGTCGGGCGCCCCGAGCCATGACTCCTGCCATGAGCCGTCGGTGGTGCGCCCGAAGCCTATGCGCCCGCATATCTTCCACCACTGGCGGGTGTATGGGACGCTGAAATAATCTATGGAGAGGAGCGCCTCGGGGATGGGCTGGGCATTAATGCCCTGGGAGAGGCCGCCAGAGGTGAGGCGGTTATTGCGAAGGTCTATGGCGCGCTCGCGCTGTCCTATGGTCAGCGTGGCACGCTTGTAGCTTAGCTCTCCATACAGCTGGTGGACAAAGAATGTGTACTGGGCATTCTGCGAGAGCTGTATGTCGGCACCATATGCGAGGCGTATAGCCCTGGCTGTATCGGCCGTATGGCGCGATAGAATGGCCTCACCTGATATGCCGGCACGCTCGTACGACGAACTGGAATATGGGGAGGCAAGGCCCTGACGGTTGGACGAGAGCCAGAGAGGGGCAAAGGAGCCAGAGCTGGCGGTGGCGGACGCCTCGACAAAGACATCCTGACTGACAACAGGACTGGCAACCGACAGCAAGAGGAGAAGGAGTAGAATGTATCGCATCATAACGGTAAGTGACGTTTTTGGGGATGAGGGTCCCACGGATTTATTTTTCTTTCTGTCACGAATTATCGAATTGTCGAATTTTTCTTTTTGCCACGTTGTTGATAGGGGTCATGTTGGACATAATTCGACAATTCGCAAATACGTGATAAAGAAATAAATCCGTGATAATCCGTGGACATCTGTGTGATAAAAGAATAATTCGAGAATTCGTGATAAAGAAAAACTTCCGTGACAATCCGTGGACATCCGTGTGATAAAAGAATAATTCGAGAATTCGTGACAAAGAGAAACCTCCGTGACCTTCCGTGTGAAGATTTAATCTACGTGAGGATATGAGGGTTATGATACGGCGGCAGCGGCTTTCTTGAAGCACAGCATGGTCCAGTTATTGTCAACCTTGCGCTTCACCTCTTTCATACCTAACTCCTCAGCCCTATCGACAAGCATCTGTGCGTCATCCTCATAGAATCCGCTAAGGACGAGCACACCGTCGGGCGATAGTGTCTCGAGAATGCTCGGCATATCGTCATAAAGGATATTACGGTTGATATTGGCGACAATGACATCAAACATACCGTCAACATGGCTCAGCACGCTGACATCGCCAAGAAGCACATCGTGAAGCTCGATGCCGTTCAGCTCGGCATTATGGCGAGTGTTATCGACACTCCACTCGTCGATATCATAGGCCGTCACATGGGCAGCGCCACAACGCTTGGCGACAAGGGAGAGGATGCCTGTGCCACACCCGCAGTCAAGGACACGAAGTCCGTGGAGGTCGTGAGAGAGCAGCTCTGTGACAATCATCTTCGTTGTCTCATGTGCCCCATTGCCGAATGCCATGGTCTGGTCGATGGCGATAGTGATAGGAGCCTGGCACATCAGCGCGACAGCGTCAGGGCTGGAGGCATCGTATATGACACAGCGGTCGCTGACACGGATAGGCTCGAAGACTTCCTTCTCGAACTCAGCGTTCCAATTCTCAGGCTCAACCTCTTCTGTGGTGAACGATATGACGGCCTCGACGATAGGGAAATCTGCCACTATCTGGCTTACCATCTCAGGATTGTACAGCTGTGTCTGGACATATGCGTCAAAGCCTTTCTCTGTATCTGCAAACGACTCATAGCCTGCCTCAGCGACAGCATCGGCAAGGAGGTCACGACATGCCTGCAGCAAATCGTTATTTACAACAATAGTGAAATGTGTTACGTAATAGTCCATATTCATTTATTTCTCGTTAATCATACAGCATGCGGGGCGGGGAAATCGGTGTGAACAGGCCAACACCCCACCATATAGCCCAAAAGCAAAGAATAGCCAATATTACATGGGCCGCTATACAAAAATCATTAAATGTCACCACAAAATTACAAAAAATAGGGAAAATCCTCGCACGTTATAGGGAAAATCCGTATATTTGCATTGAATTTTCTGATAATTTTGCATTCAGAAAGAAATCAAAGTGGATTAACAGAACCCACCTTAACTTAAAAAAGAAAGGAACATATATATGAAACGCTATCTATGCTTCTTGATATTTGCATCCGCACTCGCCATGCCGGCAACCATGTCGGCACAAGACGATATGTACTTCACACCGACCAAGAGCGACATAACAAAAGCCAAGCAGGAACGTGAGAAGATAAAGAAAGCGAATGGTGAGACACGCCATGTTGCAGAGACATACTACAGCGGTATAAACAAGAGCGACGACGAGTATAACAGGCGTAACACACGGAAGGACTTCAAGCCCTATGAGCCTGAGGTGAAAGAGCCCGGCGACTCGCTGTATGATGATGTCATACAATTCACCGTCGGCGACGGCACATACTATGCCGACGATAACGAGGCAAGAGTAGATACTGTATATAAATATATCGTGGTGGACGACGATGACTATCTCTACTGTAGGAACATGGCACGATTCTACGACTTCTACTGGTGGGACAGGATGTACGGGCCATGGTACTGGGGAAGACCGATAAGCTGGTATGCGGGATGGTACGACCCATGGTATGACCCATGGTTCTCATCATGGTGGTACACCTCATGGTATGACCCGTGGTTCTCATCATGGTGGTACACCTCATGGTATGACCCGTGGTTCTCTCCATGGTACGACCCATTCTACTACTGGTCGTTCTCCCGCTGGGACTACAGAGGATGGTGGGGATATGGCGGATGGTGGGGTTGCCACTACCCTATCATAGGCTACTACCCTTCTGGAGGCGGCTCACCATCGTCGGGAACACGCTACCACTCATGGGCAGGGACATCAAACCACAGATTCAGCGGTTCGAGAAATATCTCTGGAGACAGAAGCTACGACATCGCAAAGCGTAATACACCGGCAACGGCACGCCATGCAGGACAGGGATACCGTGGAAATGCTGACCGCAGATACAGAGACTATAACACGTATAACAACAACATGAACGGAAGCCGCAGCTCATATAACACGAACCGTAGCTACAGCACACCTACGACACCATCATACAGCGGTGGAGGAGGAGGACATAGCGGAGGCTCATTCGGAGGCCATAGCGGCGGATTCAGCGGCGGTGGAAGAAGCGGTGGCTCGTTCGGAGGAGGGCGGCGATAGCAACAATACAACCTGACAAGGGCTGTGGCGGGAGCGACGTAGGGCGATATGGCCAGGACTAATACAGCGGCCTGTTCAACTCACCGAAAAAGAAAAACGGCGCAACAGGATGTATAACAAACGCGAATAAGAAACGACATACATAACACAAGGGGCACAAAGGCTTATCCCATCGCCATATGGATATACCCCCCACGGAAAGGAGAGCCAAGCTATCCCTAATCACATAAATAAAGACATGAGAAGACATATTATAGCTATTGCGGCCCTTGGAGCAATATCGCTCAACATGGCCGCACAAGAGACATACCAGAGCAGTATGCTCGTGGGCGACGACCTTAACGGTACAGCACGCTATGTAGGCATGGGTGGAGCCATGGAGGCTCTCGGAGCAGACTTATCGACAATGGGCTCAAACCCTGCCGGCATAGGAATGTTCAGGAAATCACAGGCAGCAGTGTCATTCGGATTCCAGAGCATAGAGGGCAACGAGCTGTCATTCACCGGCGCATCACGGACAAAGGCAAGCTTCGACCAGGCGGGTGTGGTAATGAGCATGAAATCAGGAGTGGACTCGTATCTGAACCTCGGATTCAACTATCACAAGTCGCGCAATATGAACCAACTGCTCTATGTGGCTGACAGACTACAGAACGCATCGCAGAACAAGCTGTCATACATAAAATACCACTCAGGGGCGATGACCGACTATAACTACTCACAGGTGGACCATCTGTATGACTATGTGCTGAACGGCATCGTTGACGACAGGGGCGAGATGACAGAAGACTTCTACGAGTATTATAACTCAAGCGCATACGAGACACAGAAACAGCATGAGGGATATATAGCCGACTATGACTTCAACATCAGCGGAAACATACACAACCGCGTGTATCTCGGACTGACAGTAGGGATAAAAGATGTGAACTATAACAGCTACTCTCTCTACAGCGAGCAGATACTTAACGGCGACGACGTGACAAACATCGGGACGGTTGACCTCATAGACAGCCGCACGATATCCGGAACAGGATTCAACATAAAGTTTGGAGCCATATTCCGCCCTGTAGAGACATCGCCTTTCCGCATCGGCGCTTATGTCCATACCCCGACATGGTACAGCCTGACAACATCGAACAGGACAACAATGTATAACAACCTGCCTAAAGAATGTGGCAACTATGACAGCATGTCCTCAGGCGAGACACTCGACTTCCACCTGCACACACCATGGCTCTTCGGCCTCTCTGTGGGACACACCGTAGGGCAGAACTTCGCTTTCGGAGCGACATACGAATACAGCGACTATGGCACGACGAACAACAGAGTGATTGACGGAGAGAGCTATGACGCATTCTGGGACGATTATAGAGAGCACACATCGCCTGACCGCGCCATGAACCAGAACACGAAGGAATGTCTGAAAGGTGTCAGCACACTCAGAGTGGGCGGAGAGATGCGAATCGTGCCTGGGCTGGCAGCAAGACTCGGATACAACTATGTATCGCCAAAGTTCAGCAAGACGGGATACAAAGACGGCTCGATAGAGTCGCAGGGAACATACTTCGCCTCAGATACAGACTATATAAACTGGCAGGACACACACCGCATAACAGCAGGTCTGGGACTCACATTCGGCAGCTTCACGGCTGACATAGCATATAAATACAGCACGACGAAAGGTGAGTACTACCCATTCATGAGCTACCACTCTAATGGAGACAAGAGCATGGACAACGTCTGTAACATGGTCAAGGTCAACGACAACCGCCACCAGATACTGATGACTCTGGGATATAAATTCTAACGAACAAGAGCAATACCGAAAGCCGGAAGCAAGAAAAACGAATGTTATGTTTCCGGCTTTCGGCTTGTCATATCTGCAATTAAGGAAAAAGGCAGGCTCAGAAATATGGAGCAACAATACCCATCACAACTGCTTGAGAAGGCAGTAAACGAATTCTCACGGCTGCCCGGCATAGGAAGGAAGACAGCCTTGCGGCTCGTTCTGCACCTCCTGAGACAGGAGAAGGCTGACGTGGAGAACTTCACGACGGCAGTGGCAACACTGAGGAAAGGTGTGAAATACTGTCATGTCTGTCATAACATCTCAGACAGCGAGACATGCCCTATATGCTCAAACCCACAGCGTGACAGGAGGACAATATGTGTAGTGGAGAATATCCAGGACGTTATGGCAATAGAAAGGACAGGACAGTATCACGGGCTGTATCATGTGCTGGGAGGCATCATATCGCCAATGGACGGCATCGGGCCTGCTGACATAGAGATAGACAGCCTCGTGAAACGTGTGGGAGAAGGGAATGTCGATGAGGTGATTTTCGCTCTGGCCTCAACAATGGAAGGAGACACAACGAACTTCTATATCTCACGCAGACTGCAACAATACGGGGTGAAGATGTCTGTCATAGCCCGTGGAATATCGGTAGGCGACGAACTGGAATATACTGACGAGGTGACACTCGGCAGGTCAATTCTGAACAGGACATCTATATAAGGTGTACTCGGGTATTGTAAATCATAGGAATCACGATAAATGGCAGCAGTGTGCCCTGTAAGGGCAAAAGCGTTACATGCCCACCATCGCTTTTCAAATACTTTTGCGCTTACACGCGCAGGCTAACGGAGAAACTAGAAAGCTGTTTTCTCGTTACATAACGCATTCGTTTAATAACTACATTTGAAAACAGGAATCAAAGAAAAGAAAAATAAATGGCAGAAAACAACAACAAGCAAGAGAACATGACAGCAACAGGCAAGAGCAAACAGAAGAACCTCATGACACTGTTCTGCTCAGAAGTGGCACTGGCAGCAGTGATTATCCTCCTGTACGAGACAAACATCATGCTGGAGGGAGGACTGACGGGCAATAACAGTGCGGAATTCCTCGCGACAACCATGATGGAGCTGCTGACAATAGCGATGATACCACTGGCGCTGAAACTATTCAAAATAGAGAAGATCGCCGGGTATATAAGACGGAAAGGCGCAGAGGGGCACTATAAGGCTTCTGTCATGCGTATGCAGATGATTATGGTGCCGATGCTGATAAACTTAGTGCTTTATTATGGATATATGAATGTAGCTTTCGCTTACCTGAGCATAATTCTCGCCATATCTCTCATATTCATCATACCAACAAAGACAAGATGCGACTCAGAGCTTTAGAACCCGAAGACCTCGACATACTCTACTCAATAGAGAACGATCCAGAACTATGGTGGCTCAGCTCAAGGACAGCACCACTATCAAGATACCATCTCAGAGACTATATAGCAAACAATGAGGGAGATATCTACAAGGATGGACAAGTAAGATATGTCATCGATGAAGACGGAGCGTTGGTAGGGCTGATAGACCTTTTCGACTTCTCGCCCAAGGACAGAAGGGCGGAGATGGGAATAGTAGTAAGGGACGAATACAGAAGACAAGGGCTTGCATCTGCCGCCATAGAAAAGATAAAGGAGACAGCAAGGCAGGATATCGGGATGCACCAGATTTACGTCATCGTGCCCGTGACAAACAGAGAGTCAGCAAACATGATGGACAAGGCGGGATTTGTGAAGGCCGGCGAGTTGGTTGACTGGGTTTATAATGGCGGGAAATATGAAAATGGCCTGATAATGCAGTTTTTTTTATAATTTCTACCTAAAAAAGTTGGCAGGTTCAAAAAAAAGTATTACCTTTGCATCCGCTAAGACAAAAGGCACATTTTCGTTAAGCCTGAAGCCTAAAGTAAGCTTGATTACATTGAGGCGGGCAAGAAGACGACAAATGAAATTTGACATATTACGGTGCGTTAGTTCAGTTGGTTA
>JBJEAW010000114.1:23643-45737 GCA_051869435.1 Prevotella sp.
GAATGCCAGCCTGTCACGCTGGAGGTCACGAGTTCGAGCCTCGTACGCACCGCAAGAATGCAAAGCCTAAGATATCGAAGCTGATGATTATTGAATGTCTGGTGCGTTAGTTCAGTTGGTTAGAATGCCAGCCTGTCACGCTGGAGGTCACGAGTTCGAGCCTCGTACGCACCGCAAAGACGGATATTCAGAAGAGTATCTGTCTTTTTTTGTGTAAACACTGACCACAGCCATGGAGATGGAGGTGGACCGGGGACAGCGTCGGGGTATAGATGGCAGATAATTATGAGAAGAGAAAAACGAAGATGGGCACTACATGCTTCATGCCACATGCAATGCCCACCACATATAATATGCTGGTTATTATATTCTGATTACTTAGCCAAAGGATTCCATCCCTGTGCCTTTAGCTCAAATTCCTGACCGCCGCGTGAGACCATGATATGGCCGAACTGAGGCTTGGTAATATGTCCTATCAGCTTCACACCCTCAAGAGACTCCACCTTGGAGACATCGCCTATGGGGACTGTGAAGAGAAGCTCGTAATCCTCACCACCATTAAGAGCACATGTTGTGAGATTCATGTTAAATTCCTCAGCAGCTACAGCTGTCTGATAGTCAATAGGGATGTTCTTCTCAAAAATGCGACATCCACACTGTGACTGCTTACAGATATGGAGCAACTCGGACGAAAGACCATCAGAGATGTCTATCATTGATGTGGGTCTGATACCTGCATCGCGGAGAAGCTTCAGTATGTCACCACGCGCTTCTGGCTTCAGCTGCCGTTCAAGAAGATATTCCTTACCGGCGAAATCGGGATTAAACTGCAAGGCATCAATATGCATACGCTGCTCTGACTTATCCTTATACTTACGCTGAATATCCATCACCTGCTGATAATACACAGCTTTCTCACGCTCAAGAATCTGCAAGCCCATATAGGCTGCTCCAAGGTCGCCAGAGACACAGATGACATCTGTATCATTTGCGCCACCACGAGTGACGATATCGTCTGGGGCTGCCTCGCCAATACATGTGATGCTGATCGCCAGCCCTGTGAGCGATGATGTCGTGTCACCACCTACAATGTCTATCCCCCACTTGTCACAAGCACGGCGGAGACCTTTATAGAACGCTTCCATATCCTCTACCTGAAAACGCTTGGAGATAGCTATAGAGACTGTCATCTGGCATGGCGTGGCGTTCATTGCAAAGATGTCGCTGATGTTCACCATGGCCGACTTGTAACCAAGATGCTCAAGGTCTATATAAGTCAAATCGAAATGAACACCCTCCATGAGCATATCGGTAGTAACAAGTGTATGGTGGGCATCATTATACTTAATGACGGCACAATCGTCGCCAACTCCTTTGAGGGTAGAGGGGTTATGGGGAGTATAATTATGAGTGAGACGGTCAATAAGACCAAACTCGCCTATCTGGGATATATCCATGGGTATATTAAATATATGTGTGTAATATTAATCTGAAGAGAATAATGGCCTGAGAGACTAACGGCAGGATGACGTGGTAGAGCCTGACTTCAGCAGAATTGAGTCCTTAGAATTCTTAAGGACATAGCTGAGGATAAACTCATCAAACTGCTCCTGTTGGTCTAAAAGGAATGTCGTCTTTATTGGTAAGGCATAGATGTGGCTACGCACATCATCAGAGAGCCCGTCAAGCCCAACAAGGCGCGCGGCATCTTTCTCGGTCGTAATGATTATGCGCTTGGACGAAAGACTATCAAACGTATTGTTAATATGGGCTATATCCTTAGGGGAGAAAAGATGATGGTCACGATAGGTCAACGGAATAACCTTGTCTGCATGCTTACGTATATCACAAAGAAGATGTTGAGGGGACGCTATGCCTGACAGGACAATTACATCATAATCGGACGTGATATCTGACAGGGCCATGCCGTGGGAAGAGCCAAATACGGGAATCAAATCGCCATACTCGATGGTAGTGAAAAAGAGCTTCTGATAGGGATATAGATCCATCGCCTTGGTGATGACACGGAAATCCATAGGACGTAAATCAGACGGACACTTAGTGACAATGACAATATCGGCCCGCCGCTTGCCATCCTTTGGCTCACGGAGACGGCCAGCGGGGAGTAGCTTGTCATAGACAATAAGGCGATGATAATCGACGAGGAGTATATTAACTCCCGGCTTGACATAACGATGCTGGTAGGCATCATCGAGAAGAATGACATCTGTGTCTTTTGTCTCAGGGTCGGCACAGAGACGCTCGATGCCCTCACAACGGTCGGCATTGACGGCAACATGAATCTTACTGCCGTACTTGCGGTACATCTGGTATGGCTCGTCGCCGAGCTCACGGGAATTGGATGATGGGGATGCGAGGAGATATCCCTTGGTGCGACGCTTATAGCCACGGCTAAGGACAGAAACACGTTTGCTGCCGCACAAAAGGCGAATAAGATATTCAACATGGGGAGTCTTGCCCGCTCCACCAACAGTGATGTTACCTACAGAGATGACAGGAATAGGAAAACTGCGGCTCTTGAGAATACCTGTGTCAAAGAGCATATTGCGAAACCTGACTCCTATCCCATACAAGAAACTGAGAGGTAGAAGACTGCTGTGTATCTTGATGAAATCTCCTTCCATGAAATATCTGAGTGTTTATTGCTTTTAAATTATTTATGAATAAAACGAACCGTAACATGCCACAACTTAGCGACGGCTGCATGTTCGTTTTCAGGTGTAATAAAGAGAATGGCTCCTCGTCTAATGTCCTATAGTGATGATAGAAGAGAGCACCCCCTGGACTTATATTTATACAAAGGGAGAATATAAACGCCATGTGCTGCCGCATGGAGAATATTACCCCTATGCAACAGCACAAAGCGTGAGGCCATGTCACCTTATATTGAGCATATACGGTATGCGCGCCTGGACTGGCGACTGATTGCGTATATCTCTAACAAGCATGAAAGGCTCATAATAATCGCCCAAAATGATACGCAGCCTGCTGTCTATCTCATCTCCATCTGGATTAAGGGTCTTCTGGAGTAGCTGTGAACTCCAGTCAAGCGGTGCAGGGTAATTTGAAACATGATAGTCCTTTATCTTGGAGAGTGCCGCCGCCTTTGCAATAGCATCTGACAATGTGCCAAGCTGGTCAACAAGTTTCAATTCGAGAGCGTCTTGTCCTATCCAGACACGTCCCTGTGCCATTGACTCGACCTTGCTGACAGGCAGTTTACGGCCATCAGCAACACGCTGACGGAAAAGCGCGTAACCCTCATTGATATAACGCTGTAGATAGGCTATCTCATCAGAATTGAGAGGGCGGGCCATGCCAACAGGTGAGAATGTAGAGTTGGCATTGGTCTTTACTTCATCAAACTTTATCCCAAGTTTGCGAGTCATCAAGCCGCTGATGTCAGGAAACAGGCCAAAGATTCCTATCGAGCCAGTAAGAGTCATTGGCTCAGCCACTATCCATGAGGCATTGGCTGACATATAATAGGCTCCCGATGCAGCGTAACCTCCCATAGAGACTACAACAGGCTTGACAGTCTTTAGCTCAGATATGTAATGCCAGAGTTGTTCTGAGGCATAAGCATCACCACCACCAGAGTTGATGCGGAGAACTACAGCCTTGACCTCGTCATCGTCTTTAAGCTGCTCGAGGTCGCGGCACACAGTTTTTGCAGAAATCTCTTTCTTTGAAGAGTCTGTAATGCCTGACGATGACGACATAACTATATCACCCTCGCAATAATACACCACAATCTTGTCACCTTCAGAAGAATAGATGCCCTTGGAGGCTTTAACTGTCTTCATATCATTGACAGTAACTTTATTGATATCATCATCAGCGGAGATATTAAGGCGTTCCCTCACTTTCTGCTTTACCTGATCAGAATAGAGGAGTTCGTCAACCATACCTTTCTGCTTAAGCTCCTTGGCATTCAGGAGGCTCATGACACCATCTGCATATGAATTGAGATTGGCAATGCTGACATTACGTGACTTTGAGACATCTTTCAGCAGAGTGTTCCAAATGCCTGTTATATAACGTCCCACCTGCTCCCTGTTAGCAGGGCTCATACCGTCTTCTGTGAATGTCTCTGTGGCACTCTTATATGTGCCGACCTTCACCACCTCAAACCTTACCCCAATCTTCTCGAGAAAATCCTTGTAATACTGAGGCTGTGCTCCTATACCGTGCCAGTCAAGGCGGCCTGAAGGATTTATATAAACCTTATCAGCAACAGAGGCAAGATAATAGGCTCCCTGCATATATATGTCAGCATAAGATATTATCCATTTCTTAGACTTCTTGAATTCAGAAAGCTTTGAACGTATCTCTTGGAGTGTGGCATAATCGGCCGACAGAAGACCCATCTTGAGATAAATACCCTTAATGTTATCGTCAAGTGACGCCTTTTCTATTGCAGAGAGAATGTCGTCAAGGCCTAAAGCAGATAACTCATTGCCTGTCAGGGCTGACAAGATATCATCACCACCACGCTCGTTTATCTGGCCTTGGAGATTAAGGACAAGGACGCTATTGTCTAAAACCTTAGTCTCTGAGGACGAGGACATAACCGAACCTATGATGCTGAAGAAGAAAAAGGCTATCATAAGGCCAACAGCAAGGAAAACTCCAAAGACAGTGGCAACGATATTCTTTAGAAAATCTTTCATGAACGATAATTATTATTTTAGAGACTGAAATATTTTACAGTATATTACACATCATGATACATGACGAGGATAGATAAAGGGATGTTCTATAAATTAGGTCTTGCAGAATCTCTTATCGGGCTAATTTATAGAACACTCCTCAAACAACATCCCTTCGGCAGTGAATACCATGGGACATGCCTCCCCTCCTATGATGAAAAGCCAGTAGTAAGGAACCGTCACACCTATCCCCACCCACCAGAACATGTGCGTTGGTGTATCTTCATATAGCAAACGGCAAGTGTGGTGAGAAGATTACGTGGCAGAGCTTTCTTGACAACGACGACACAAAGGTTAAGATACCAGTGAAAAACACCTCTCCCCTACCATGTCTGTCTCTATCACCCCTGCAATGGCTACCTAACTACTGACTTGATAAATGTATGGTATGGAAAGAACCATAAGACCGCCATACAGGGGATGAAAGAAGCTTTCACCCTCCCGTATGACAGCCTGACTAATGATATTATTCCTTATCCATGAGAAGCTTCATCATCGTAGCTGCTGAATAAGCCACTGATGTGCCAGGGCCAAATATAGCCGCTACACCAGCCTTATAGAGGAAATCATAGTCCTGGGCAGGGATGACACCACCGGCAATGACCATGATATCATCACGTCCAAGCTTATGAAGCTCCTCAAAGAGCTGCGGGATGAGGGTCTTGTGGCCTGCTGCAAGAGAAGAAACGCCAACAATGTGGACATCATTCTCAACTGCCTCACGGGCAGCCTCTGCTGGAGTCTGGAAGAGTGGGCCCATATCAACATCGAAGCCACAATCAGCGTAACCTGTCGCTACAACCTTCGCACCACGGTCATGACCATCCTGACCCATCTTTGCTATGAAGATACGTGGGCGACGTCCTTCCTTCTCGGCAAACTCATTGGTGAGGCGGACAGCCTCTTCAAACTGTGAATCCTTCTTGTACTCAGAAGAATAGACACCAGATATTGTACGTACCACTGCTTTATAACGTCCTACAATTTTCTCACATGCATCACTTATCTCTCCAAGTGTACAACGAAGCTTCGCACACTCAACGGCGGCCTCGAGGAGGTTGCCGTTTCCTGTACGTACCACCTCAGTGAGGGCGTCAAGAGCCTTCTGGCATGCCTCGTTGTCACGCTTGGCACGGAGCTCCTTGAGTGCGGCCTCCTGCTGCAGACGCACTGCTGTATTATCCACCTCAAGGATATCGATAGGATCCTCATGGTCGAGACGATACTTGTTTGTGCCTACAATTGTCTGTGCTCCAGAGTCAATACGTGCCTGTGTACGGGCTGCAGCCTCCTCGATGCGCATCTTTGGCACACCAGTCTCTATCGCCTTAGCCATACCTCCAAGCTTCTCTATCTCCTGGATATGCTCCCAGGCCTTGTCAACAAGCTCCTTTGTAAGAGACTCTACATAATATGAGCCAGCCCATGGGTCGATCTCCTTACATACCTTCGTCTCGTTCTGGATGTAAATCTGGGTATTGCGAGCGATACGCGCAGAGAAATCGGTCGGGAGAGCGATGGCCTCGTCAAGGGAGTTGGTGTGGAGAGACTGTGTGTGTCCGAGCACAGCCGCCATGGCCTCGATACATGTACGACCCACGTTGTTGAATGGATCCTGCTCTGTCAGTGACCATCCAGATGTCTGTGAGTGAGTACGAAGAGCCATTGACTTAGGATTCTTCGCACCGAAGCTCTTCACAATCTTCGCCCACAGCAAGCGACCTGCACGCATCTTGGCAATCTCCATGAAATGGTTCACACCGATAGCCCAGAAGAATGAGAGACGTGGCGCAAAGGCGTCAATGTCTATACCGGCATTGACACCTGCACGCAGATAGTCCATACCGTCAGCAAGAGTGTAAGCAAGCTCGATGTCGGCTGTCGCACCAGCCTCCTGCATATGGTATCCGGAGATAGATATTGAGTTGAACTTTGGCATGTACTTTGAGGTGTACTCAAAGATATCAGCGATAATCTTCATAGAGAATGATGGTGGGTAAATATAGGTATTACGCACCATAAACTCCTTGAGGATATCATTCTGGATTGTACCAGCCATCTCCTCAAGCTTTGCGCCTTGCTCTAGTCCTGCAACAATGTAGAATGCCATGATAGGGAGCACAGCGCCGTTCATCGTCATTGAGACAGACATCTTGTTCAATGGTATTCCATCGAAAAGAACCTTCATGTTCTCTACAGAACAGATAGACACGCCAGCCTTACCGACATCACCTACAACGCGCTGGTTGTCCGGGTCATAGCCACGGTGAGTAGGAAGGTCGAACGCAACGGAGAGACCTTTCTGACCTGACGCGAGATTACGGCGATAGAATGCGTTTGACTCCTCAGCTGTAGAGAAACCTGCATACTGGCGTATTGTCCAAGGACGGAAAGGATACATCATAGAGTAAGGACCGCGGAGGAACGGTGGAATACCAGCCGCAAAGTCAAGATGCTCCATGCCGTCAAGATCCTCCTTTGTATATACAGGCTTTACCTCTATATGCTCAGGTGTCTTCCATACAGGCGCTACGTTATTCTCTTTCTGCCAGTCGAGACCATTTTTATTCTCGATACCAGCAAATATGTCTATATTCTTAAAATCTTTTCTTGCCATAACTTAGATACCGAGTTTTTTGTTAAAGTCCTTGAGTGTCTCAAGCTGATTTACTTTTACATGTATGAAATTCTCTATACCTGCTGCCTTGAGCTCCTCAGCACATGCTGGGGCACCAGCGACAACAAATATTGCACGGCCGTCAAGATACTTGTAAGCCGGTACCGCATACTCTGCATACTCGTCATCGCTGGAGCAGAGGACAACGATATCTGCACCTGCCTCAAGAGCCTTGTCAATGCCTTCCTCAACGGTCTTGAATCCAAGATTGTCAATAACCTTATACCCGGCACAAGCAAGGAAGTTGGTAGAGAACTGTGCACGGGCCTGACGCCATACGAGGTTGCCTATTGTCAGCATGAATGCGACAGGCTGTTTTGGAGCCTTCTCTGTAGCAAGACGGAGATTCTCGAAATCAGCACCAAGACGTGTTGAGTTTATAGCCTTATATTCTGCCGGTGCCTGATCGGTACATCCACAGCACTTCGTAACAGGCTCCTTGCCCTCACTTGTCTCTATGAAATTAGGGAACTGGTTTGTGCCGAGGAGGAACTCACGACGCTGGGCTGCATGGAGATGACGCTTCTCATTTGTGGCGTTGATGGCATCCTGAACAGTGCCAGCCTTTATAGCCGCAAGGAAACCGCCCTCTTCCTCAACAGCAAGGAATATCTTCCATGCTTCTTCTGAGAGGTTCTTGGTAAGTTCCTCAATATAATATGAGCCAGCAGAAGGGTCAACAACGGTTGCGAAGTGGCACTCCTCCTTAAGAAGAAGCTGCTGGTTGCGTGCGATGCGCTCAGAGAAATCATTAGGTTTCTCGTATGCTGCATCAAATGGAGTGACAACAATTGAATGCACGCCGGCAAGAGCAGCAGACATTGTCTCTGTCTGAGAGCGAAGCATATTGACATATGCGTCAAACAGAGTCATATTATACTTTGATGTCTCTGCGTTGACAATCATCTGGCACGCGCAATCGCATTTTGGCTCAAACTGCTTAACGATCTCTGCCCAAAGCATACGTGCTGCACGGAACTTGGCTATCTCCATGAAATAATTCTCAGAAATACCCATATTGAACTTGACCTTCTTTGCAGCAAGCGTTGGCTCCACACCAAGGTCAACAAGCTGCTGAAGATACTCGACACCCCATGCAAGCGCATATCCCAACTCCTGTACTATATAAGCACCGGCATTGTTGAGGGATACAGCGTTTACTGTTATCACACGGAAGTGTGGGAAATCCTTGACAGTCTCGACCATCTGCTTTGCAAGAGGAAGAAGAGCCTCAACATTCTTTCCCTTCATGACAACCTTCTCCATAGGGTCCCAGTCTATTGAGGCCACAATGGCGTCTTTAGCATATCCTTTCTCATTGAAATACTCCACGAGAATCTCAGCAAGCTCAACACTGTGACGCTTGCAAGTAGAGAAGTTCAGCTCTACACAGTCACAATGGATGTCTTTAAGCAATGCCTCTACATAGCTCTTGCTTAACTCATTAGCAGGAATCTTGAAGCCAAGGGATGTTATACCCTTATTAAGGACATCAAGTGCCTTGGCATTTGCAGCTTCAGCAGTGTCAGCACAGATGTTCTGACGGACATACCACTCATTATCGAGTTTCTTGTTTCCTCGAACGAATGGGAATTCTCCTGGAAGGGAATTAGGTGTCTGGAGTTTCTCTACATCCTCACGTCTGTAGAAAGGCTGGACATTAAACCCTTCGTTTGTACGCCAGACCAGACGCTTCTGGAAATCTGCGCCTTTCAGGTCAACTTGAATCTTGTCAAGCCATTCCTGCTTGGTCGGTGAAACGAACTCCTGAAAGAGTCGTTCTTGTTTGTTAGCCATAGTTATAAGATGTTTTATAAGAAATATTGTTTTTAAAACAGTTAATGTTGTTTCACGTATTATAGACAAATTAAGGTGACTGGTGATTGGTCAACTCATTTTTGGTCAATGAGATGGCTATCCCATTCAAACAGGCTGGCAGCCAAACACGATTTATCTACACGAAACCGATGTGTGTACAAGTTTGTAAAGATTCATATTGCTCCTTTTGTAGATGCGACAAAGCAAGTGTTTTGCCACGAGCTACATCATGAAACTGAAACTCATGCGTCACCATGTACCTGCATTCAGACATTTACAGAATCCGGTTTTCGCTTAATCCCGCGACATGATTGAGGACACCCATCAGGCTGTGCCAAACACATTCCCAAATCAGTCCTCACACATTTTCAGACAGCAGCATCCGAATCTATAATCAGCGTGCAAATATAATACAAATTAATGTAACAAGCAAGAATTTGAATGAAAATTATCTTAAATAAAAAAACTTTACGTAAAGCCTTAAAAAAAAGGGTATAAACTTTCGCCATTAAACTTTTTTTCAGTAATTTTGTAGCGAATTTTTCCACTTGCATTTATGGATTGGATAATAAACCTATTTACGAATACAGATTCCGTAGCGCATATAGCTTTGCTTTATGCGATTGTTATTGCTGTGGGCGTGTATCTCGGAAAGATTAAATTTGGAGGTATAGCCCTTGGTGTCACATTTGTATTGTTTGCTGGTATCGCCGCCGGCCATTTTAATTTCACCGCCCCCACACCGATACTTACTTTTGTGCAAGATTTCGGATTGATACTCTTTGTGTTCATGATAGGACTCCAGGTGGGGCCGGGATTTTTCGAGAGTTTCAGAGAAGGGGGCGTGAAGCTTAATATCCTTGCCTGCTGCATTATCTTGTTGAATATCCTGGTGATGTTCGCATGTTATTATGCATTTTTTGACACAGAAAACCCACAAAATCTTCCAATGCTTGTAGGCACCTTATACGGAGCGGTTACCAATACGCCTGGTCTTGGTGCAGCAAATGAGGCCTTAGGAAATATATTCGCAAATAACGCTCCCCCTATCGCCAACGGCTATGCCTGTGCTTACCCATTAGGCGTTGTCGGCATTATTGGGGCGACAATCCTTATCAGATATATATGCAAGGTGAAGCTGTCAAAAGAAGAGAAGGATCTTGAGGCGCATGACGCATCCAACCCATCTGCCAAGCCGTATCTCATGCACCTTTCTGTCGAGAACGCCTACCTTGCAGGACACACCATTCTCGAGATACACGAGTTTATGAAACGCGATTTCGTATTCTCAAGAATACTGCGCAATGGGGAGTTGATATTCCCTCAGAGCAAGACTGTACTTGAGCAGGGAGACAAGGTCTTCTGTGTTTGTGCAGAGGCTGACGCGGAGGCTATTGTGGCATTTGTCGGGCCAAAGATTGACGTGCCAGAATTCAGCAAGCAAGAGGCAAAAGGCCAGATGATAAGCAAGCGTATCCTTGTCACGAAATCTGAGATAAACGGTAAGACACTGGCCAAGATGCACTTCTCCAGTGTATATGGAGTCAATGTGACAAGAGTGACCCGTCAGGGCATGGACATTTTCGCCAGCTCAAACCTTGCCCTACAAGTGGGCGACCGCATAATGGTTGTAGGCGACGAGGCATCTGTCAACCGCGTCGCGAGCCTTGTCGGCAATGCAATAAAGCGTCTTGACCATCCTAATATTGCGACAATATTCATCGGAATAATGCTTGGCATCATATTCGGAAGCATACCATTCGCGATACCAAATATCCCTGTTCCGATGAAGCTGGGCATTGCAGGAGGACCTCTGATTATCGCTATCCTCATCGGGCGATTCGGCTACCATTTCCATCTGGTCACATATACCACGACCTCTGCCAATCTGATGCTCAGGGAGGTTGGTCTGGTATTGTTCCTGTCCAGTGTGGGAATAAAAGCGGGTGCAAACTTCATGAACACGGTGATAGCCGGAGACGGCATCAAGTATGTCCTTTGTGGCTTCCTCATCACGATTATACCTATTTTAATTGTAGGAACGATAGCAAGGCTGAAATACAAGTTCAACTATTTCACCATAATGGGTATGATAGCCGGCTCATATACAGATCCACCCGCATTGGCATATGCTAACTCTGTATGTAGTAAAGAGGCACCAGCTGTGGGGTATTCAACGGTCTATCCACTAACGATGTTCTTAAGAATATTCACGGCTCAAACAATAATAATATTCTTCTGTGGATAAAACATCGTCTGCTGACATTCACCATCTGCATTCACGGACATCAGCCATACACACGCCGCATCAAGTAAATGCATCTTGGCTCGTCAGCTTTCAGTCAACAAACCATAAATGAATAACTAAAAAAAAGATGCCAGGCACAAAGTAAGAACAACAACAACGTGTTACTGGCAACCTGACAAATAAATATACAACATCTATATTCTAAAGAAATGAAAAAAACCGTATTGATGCTTGCGATACTTGCCAGCACCTCAATAAACGCTCTTGCTCAAGGAGCCAAGAACATAAAGATCAATGAGGTGGCGACATGGAACACAGCAGGCTTAAAAGACGAGTTCGGGCAATGTGAACCATGGGTAGAGCTATGCAACACCTCGTTCACAACCTACAATGTACGTGGTATGTATATCACAACGAACAGGGCCGTACTCGACAAGAAATTAAGTGCGCCTGAACGCCAAAAACTCATGTCACTTATTCCGAACAATGAGCCTCGTACATTGTTGGCAGCACGTCAGCATCTGCTCCTGTTCTTCAACAGCAACCCCAACAAGGGTTCTATGCATCTCACAGCAAATGTGAAAGAAGGTGAGATGACATGGGTGGCTCTATATGATGGCAATGCAATAGACCTTATTGACTCTATCAGTGTGCCAGCCCTCACAAGCAACACTTCTTACGCAAGGGAGAAAGACGGCTCTGCGACATGGATTGTATGTGACTCAACGAAAGTCACTCCAAATATAGCAAACACTCCAGTAATAAACAACAAGATATCCAGGACAAAACAAGAAGACCCACAGGGATTCGCCATAACAATCCTTGCTATGGGCACAGTCTTCTCATGTCTGGCATTGCTATACATTTTCTTCAGACTGTTAGGAATCCTTATGGATCATCTTAACACAGCCAAGAAGATCGCGAACAAGCAACCTTTCAAGCCTGTGACAAAGACAGTCAAGGCTGTCGATGACGTAATCGACACGTCAGCCACAATACTAAAAGATGGCCTGAAGACAAAAGGCATTGACAAGAAGGTTTATATCGCAGTCATCGCAATGGCACTGAAGCAATATGAGGACGATGTACACGATGTTGAATCAGGCATAATAACAATAAAGCCTCGTAATACGAACTGGAACAACCTTATTAAATAAAAAAAAAACGGAAAAGCCAGGTACATGATACAGACCGTTCTCACTGAGATAACAAGCCCCATAGGTATCGAATGAGGCGGGCACGTTGTGACAATGACAGAATTGTTTCATCAGGCAAGAGCAATGATGCATCTCGTTTTCTGATACAATGATGCAAGAATAAAGCGTCACAGCGTTATCAATTTATCAAACGTTCGCGATAAGCCAGAGGAGCTGACGCAAAGCTTACACTGACCATGCTACGGTGTGAGAAAGGCGTATCAAAATGAAGACATTCATGTACACAGCCTCTCCATATACCATTATAAAAAAACATACAACAACATATTAAAGAAATACAACAATGGCAAAATATCAATATACAGTACAGGGTGCAGACTACGAAGTAGAGATTACAGAAATAGCAGACAACATTGCTAATGTCACTGTCAACGGTGTACCTTTTGAGGTTGAGCTCAAGAAAGCTCTGAAGCCTACAGCACGTCCAATACAGCAGATTACCGCTCCTGCACCAAAGCCGGCAGCGGCTCCTGCCGCTCCAGTTGCGGCTCCAGCTTCACCTGCAGCGACTCCTGGTTCCGGCACAAAGATCGAGGCCCCACTGCCAGGTACAATTACCGAGGTAAAGGTTAATGTTGGAGACAAGGTGAAGAAAGGTGATACAGTAGTAGTTCTTGAGGCCATGAAGATGCAGAATAACATTGAGGCTGAGAATGACGGAGAAGTAACATCTGTTCTCGTAAAACAGGGCGACTCTGTAATGGAGGGTGCCCCACTTGTCACTATCGCATAATTCATTCATATTTTTTTCGCAGGAAAAGGTGCATATCCAGCCATAGCAGATTAATGGCAAACATCGCCTTTTAAAACCACGAATAAAAAAAACATCATACGACAAACGTCATGGAAACATTCCTCAATTTCCTAAAAGATAACTTCTTTGATTTTCTTACTTATACAGGATTTGCAAATGCTGAGGTAGGAAACATCATAATGATAGCAGTGGGAGCTTTCTTTGTATGGCTTGCAATAAAGAAAGACTTTGAACCTCTGCTTCTTGTCCCTATAGGTCTTGGCATCATACTTGGAAACATCCCGTTCAAGGGGGACGCAGGTCTTGAGATTGGCCTTTACGAGGACAACTCGGTACTGAATATTTTTTATCAGGGAGTAAAACAAGGCTGGTATCCGCCGCTTGTATTCCTTGGCATAGGTGCGATGACAGACTTTACAGCTCTCATTGCCAACCCTAAGCTTGTGCTTATCGGTGCAGCGGCCCAGTTTGGTATTTTCGGAGCATACATGACAGCCCTTGCTTTAGGATTCGAGCCTAACCAGGCAGCAGGTATCGCCATCATTGGCGGCGCCGATGGCCCGACAGCCATCTTCCTCAGCTCTAAGCTATGTCCTAACCTTATGGGAGCCATAGCTGTCTGCGCCTATTCTTACATGGCTCTTGTACCTGTTATCCAGCCGCCTCTTATGCGTCTGCTCACCACGAAGAAGGAGCGTCTCATCCATATGAAGCCCTCACGTGAGGTATCCCAGACAGAGCGCATCCTCTTCCCTATCATCGGCCTCCTTATCACGACATTCATAGTGCCATCAGGTCTTCCACTTCTTGGAATGCTCTTCTTCGGCAATCTCCTTAAGGAGTCTGGCAAGACGACACGCTTGGCCAAGACAGCAGGCTCATCGCTCAACGACATAGTTGTTATGCTCCTTGGCCTCACAGTAGGTTGCTCAACACAGGCAAGCGAGTTCCTTACACTGAACACAATATTTATCTTCTTCCTTGGTGCATGTGCATTTGTTGTCGCAACCTGCTCAGGTGTGATATTTGTGAAGATATTGAATCTCTTCCTTCCAGAGTCAAAGAAGATAAACCCACTTATCGGAAATGCCGGTGTTAGTGCCGTTCCTATGTCAGCACGTATATCAAACAATATAGGACTTGAGTATGACCGCAAGAATTTCCTTCTGATGCATGCCATGGGTCCGAATGTAGCGGGTGTGATAGGTTCAGCTGTTGCGGCTGGAGCGTTGCTTGGATTCCTCTCATAAGAGTCATCCTCTCACAACTTCAGTGTACGCATAAGATATACGTACAAGACACAAATACAACACAACAATATGAAGCAAAATATATTTCGTGGTCTGGGCATAGCCTTGATTACGCCATTCACTGAAAATGGAGATGTGGACTTTGACGCCCTGAAGCGTATTGTGGAGTATCAGTTATCAAATGGTGCTGATTTCCTCTGCATTCTCGCAACAACGGGTGAGACACCATGTCTTACTAAGCAAGAGAAGCATGATATAAAGAATTTTATTGTTGACATGGTCAACGGTAAGATACCTATCCTCATGGGATGTGGCGGCAACAACACCGCAGCAGTCGTAGATGAGCTTCAGAATGGTGATTTCAAAGGTATTGATGGTATTCTCAGTGTATGTCCTTATTATAACAAGCCATCACAGGAAGGTCTCTACCAGCATTTCAAGGCTATATCATCAGCGACATCACTTCCAGTAGTGCTGTATAATGTGCCTGGACGTACAGGAATAAATCTAAAGGCTGAGACCACGGTACGTCTTGCACGCGAATGCGAGAATATTGTTGCAGTAAAAGAAGCGAGCGGGAATCTCGAGCAGGTTGACGAGATACTGAAGAACAAGCCTGAAGGCTTTGCTGTCCTGTCGGGTGACGACTCGCTGACATACCCTATGATAGCCTGTGGCGCTGAAGGAGTCATCTCTGTTATAGGCAATGCTCTCCCTAAGGAGTTTTCAAGGATGATTCGCTTGGAAAAGAACGGAGAGTTTGAGGCAGCAGTGAAGATACACCATAAGTTCACAGACCTCTACAGCCTGCTGTTTGTTGACGGCAATCCGGCAGGAGTGAAAGCTCTGCTTCATGAGATGGGATACATAAAGAATGTGCTCCGTCTGCCTCTTGTGCCGACAAGAGTTGGTACAGTCCAAAAGATGTCACAGATTCTTAAGGACCTCAAGTTATAACAATCATATCATTATCCCCCACTCTGTCTAAGAAGAGAGAAGCAATCAGGACACATTTTCGAACGAAATAAGATATCTGGTTGCTTCTCTTCTCATAGACGGGCAGTGGGGATTTTTTTTGTAATCATGAAAAGATTATTATTTATCGACCGCGATGGCACGCTTATATATGAGCCGGAGGACGAGCAGATTGACTCGTTTGAGAAGCTACGCTTTGTCAAGGGTGTTTTCCGCAACCTCAACTTCATCAGCCAGAAACTTGATTTTGAGCTTGTGATGGTCAGCAATCAAGATGGTCTTGGCACGCCATCATTTCCAGAAGAGACGTTCTGGCCAGTGCATAACTTCATACTCAACACTCTGGAAGGTGAGGGCATCACGTTCTCGAAGATACACATTGACCGCCACTTCCCTGAGGACAACCATCCATGCCGCAAGCCAGGCATAGGTATGCTGACAGAATATCTTGACAATCCAGAATACGACATTAAGAACAGCTATGTTATCGGAGACAGGGAGACAGACCGCCAGCTGGCAGAAAACCTTGGCTGCAAGGCTCTTATTGTCGGTGAGGGAGAGGGGAAGATGACATGGGAAGAGATAGCCGAGCATTTGTTTGCCGGCGAGAGAACCGCAGAGATAAAGCGCACGACTAAGGAGACGGACATATATGTAAGGATGAACCTTGACGGCCGTGGCCATTGTGACATATCTACCGGCCTTGGTTTCTTCGACCATATGCTCGAGCAGATAGGCCGTCATGGTATGATAGACCTTACTGTAAGGACAACAGGCGACCTTCACGTTGACGAGCATCACACGATAGAGGACACAGGGCTTGCAATAGGCGAGTGTCTCCGTGAGGCACTTGGCAACAAGCGCGGTATAGAGCGGTATGGATACTCCCTGCCCATGGACGATTGCCTATGCTCTGTCTCGCTTGATTTTGGCGGCAGGCCATGGCTTGTCTGGGATGCGGAGTTCAAGAGGGAGAAGATAGGCGATATGCCCACAGAGATGTTCTACCATTTCTTCAAGTCACTATCAGATACAGCCCTGATGAATCTCAACATCAAGGCCGAGGGCACTAACGAGCACCACAAGATAGAGGGCATCTTCAAGGCATTGGCACGCAGCATAAGGATGGCCGTGAAGCGTGACATCTACAAGTATGAGTTGCCGTCAACCAAAGGTATGCTCTAACAGCCACCTCAAGAATATTCCACAGCACGATAACCCCAATATCCCCTACCCTATGATAGAGATAAGCCACGCAAGGGCTAACAACCTTAAGAACATATCATTAAAAATCCCGAGGGACAAGCTCATTGTCATCGCCGGTGTCTCCGGTTCAGGCAAATCGTCCCTGGCTTTCGACACATTGTATGCTGAAGGCCAGCGCAGGTATGTCGAGTCATTGTCGAGTTATGCCCGCCAGTTTCTTGGACGTATGTCAAAGCCAGAATGTGACTACATAAAAGGCCTTCCGCCGGCCATTGCCATAGAGCAGAAGGTCATCTCGCGCAACCCCCGCTCGACAGTAGGCACCACGACAGAGATATACGAGTATCTGCGTATGCTTTATGCCCGCATCGGGCGCACATTCTCCCCTATCAGCGGCCAGGAGGTCAGGAAGCATACAGTAGAGGATGTCATAGCCTGCACGTCTGAGTATCCGAAAGGTACAAAATTCATTGTCACCGCACCGCTTCATGTCGCTGAAAGCCGTACTATAGGCCGTCAGCTTGAGATGTCTGTGCTGGCAGGCTACTCACGCATATATTATAAAGGTGAAATCATGCGCATTGAGGACAGCGGATTCCTGGACAGCAAGGAGACCAGTACTGACGCGCCATTGTCATTGCTTATCGACCGCATGAGCGTTGACGACAGTAAAGACGCGGTATCAAGACTGACAGACTCTCTCGAGACGGCCTTTTATGAAGGCCAGGGCGCGTGCAGTGTCATCTTCATGCCTGCTATGATAGAGCATCAGTTCTCAAACCGTTTTGAGGCTGACGGCATTGTCTTTGAGGAGCCGTCAGACAACATGTTCTCTTTCAACTCTCCTGCCGGGGCATGTCCCAAGTGTGAGGGCTATGGCAAGATCATCGGCATCGACGAGGCGCTTGTCATCACCAATCCCTCCCTCTCTGTCTATGAGGGCTGTGTCCAATGCTGGCACGGGGAGAAGATGAAGGTATGGAAGGAGGAATTCTGCCGAAGGGCTGTGGCTGACAATTTCCCTATCTTCGAGCCATACTACAACCTCTCTGACGAGCATAAGGGATGGCTATGGCACGGGCTGCCTTCTGAGCGTGACACATCTCCCCACGAGCGTGTCTCGATAGACGAGTTCTTCCGTATGCTCACAGAGAACCAGTACAAGATTCAGTATCGCGTCATGTTGTCCCGCTATCGTGGCAAGACGAAATGTCCGGAATGCCACGGCACACGTCTGAAGAAAGAGGCGAACTATGTCAGGATAGGTGCCGACGCGAACGGTAATGGCGGCAAGACCATCACGCAGCTTGTGAACATGTCGATAGAGGAGCTGCACGAATGGTTCAGCCATATCCGTCTTACAGAGCATGAGCAGAAGATAGCCAAGCGCCTGTTGACAGAGATAACCTCAAGGATAGAGTTCATGCTGAACATCGGCTTAGGATATCTCACTCTTAACCGTCCGTCAAACACGCTCTCCGGAGGAGAGAGCCAGCGCATCAATCTGTGTACAAGCCTTGGCTCGTCGCTCATAGGCTCCCTGTATATCCTCGACGAGCCATCAATAGGCTTGCATCCGCGTGACACGTCGAAGCTTATCTCTGTCGTACGCCAGCTTCAGGAGCTTGGCAATACGGTCATCATCGTCGAGCACGATGAGGAGATAATGCGCTCGGCCGACTATCTCATAGACATCGGCCCAGACGCGGGCCGTCATGGTGGCGAGGTGGTCTATGAGGGGCCTGTATCAGACATAACAGCCGATACTCTCCAGAAATATCCTCTTAGCCACACCATAGCCTATCTCTCACACGCAGAGGAGATAGAGCTGCCAGTCTCCAGACGCCCATGGAACCAGCGTATAACCATCCGCTCTCCCCGTCTGAACAACCTGAAGGGCACGAACGTCGATATCCCCCTTAATGTCATGACTGTCGTGACGGGTGTCTCCGGCTCGGGCAAATCGTCTCTTATCAAGGGAATCCTCTACCCTGCACTCCGCCGGGCTCTCGGCGACGCGTGCGATGCTCCCGGCCTTTATGGTGGTCTTGACGGCGACGTGTCGTCGGTCAAGCATGTTGAGTTTGTCGATCAGAATCCTATCGGCAAGTCGGCCCGCTCTAACCCAGCCACATATGTCAAGGCCTTTGACGCCATCAGACAGCTCATAGCGGAGCAGCCGCTTGCCAAGCAGATGGGATATACCCCACAGTATTTCTCGTTCAACGCCACAGGCGGACGGTGTGAGGAATGTAAGGGAGCGGGATACATAACGGTAGAGATGCAGTTCATGGCTGACCTTGAGCTGGTATGTGACGCCTGCCATGGGAAACGCTTCAAGCGTGAGGTGCTTGATGTCAAATACAGAGGGAAGAACATATATGACATCCTCGAGATGACCATAAACCAGGCTATAGAATTCTTCTCGGCCGATGTTCCCGCCAGCTGCCGCCGCATAACAGAGACTATTATCAGCCGTCTCAAGCCCCTTCAGGATGTCGGACTGGGATATATCAAGCTGGGCCAAAGCTCCTCGACACTGTCAGGAGGCGAGAACCAGCGTGTGAAGCTCGGCTATTATATAGGTCAGGAGAAGCAGGAGCCTACCCTCTTCATTTTCGATGAGCCAACAACAGGTCTTCACTTCCATGACATCAAGCGTCTGTTATCCGCCTTTGACGCGCTGATTAAGAGAGGCCACACCGTGCTCATCATTGAGCATAACCTTGATGTCATCAAGTGTGCTGACCATATAATCGACATCGGGCCGGAAGGAGGACACAAAGGCGGTGACATCGTGGCTACGGGCACACCTGAGGACATCGTACGGTGTGACAGGAGCATAACGGGGCGGTATCTGAAGCATGTCATCGGGGCGTTGTAGCGTCTCCAATCCGCCCATAGCCCCCAACGCACTGTCTTGGGACACGGAATGGGGCAGACACCCCCGAAAGGAAGATACCAATAACATCTTATCAAGAGATGGGAGTGAACACCATTATTAACTATTCAAGGAAACAACTGACATGAAAGAGCTCTGTTTTGTCTTTGTCGGTGGAGGCTTAGGCTCAGTGATGAGATACATAGTCTCCCTTATATGGCAGCACATATCGCTCCATCCGCGTTTCTCCCAGTGTGTCTTGCCGTGGCCGACACTGGTGGTCAACGTCTTAGGATGTCTCGCCATAAGCCTCGTATGCCAGAACTCAGAACGCTGGGGGCTGTCTCCAGAGACACGTCTTCTGCTTACGACAGGCCTCTGCGGCGGATTCACGACATTCTCCACATTCAGTTACGAGGGGCTGACACTGCTCCGTTCGGGTTACACCTTCGCCTATATCCTCTATGTCTGCCTGAGCGTCACGCTTGGGCTTCTGGCCGCATCCCTTCCTGTCGTGCTGAAAGCATGACAGGCTCTCCTCCTCCTTATCATACAGTCTGGCCGGAAAGCAGAGGCATTTTTCCCCTACTCTGCCATCCCCCACATGGCTCTTTCCACATACAGATATATCCATTCGCGAAGATGCCGGTGGCAATTCATCAAGAATTGTCGCCGGCATCCTCGCGAATGGACAGAGATATGTTGATGGATGTTCACCCTATTTCCGATAGGTACTGAATGGGGACATCATAAGCACTGAATGGGGAGGTCATTTGCTCTGAATGGGGCCGTCATACAGCACCTATGACAAATCAGGCACATAATCTTCCAGAAACGGCTCATAAAGGTATGGATGTGAAGTTAAGGAATTGTGCGGAGTATGTAAAGTACCGGAATGGGATATGAACGGGAATTTCGCAAAAGAAGAATTCATGGCAGAGAAATATGGTAAAAAAGGGAGCACTATGAAAATCCTGTGTCAAGTGGAAAACAAAAACAGAACGCAGAGCCGAGCTCGCTCGAGCTTTGCTGAGGTGCGGCCAGCCTTCGACGAAGTCAATGGCTGTGCAAACGAGAGCAGAGGCAAAGCTTGCCTTGGCTATGCCGAAATATCGTGCAAGCGAGAGCAGAGCCAAGCTTGCTTTGGCTATGCCGAGTGCAGCCGATATTCAACGAAGTTAAATGCAGCCAGCCTTCGATGAAGTCAACATAAAAGCTATCAATTCGTCAAACTTGTTTCCTTATCAACTAAGAATTGTTTATCGTCTGTTTATCGCCTTGAAGAGGATGGCAGCCTTCTGAAAGAAGGTGGTGGCGGGGCTTTTCGGCTTGGGGCGTTAAGAGCTTGCTCTTATAAGACCAAGCCGAAAGACCCTACACCAGGGGCTCTGCCCCCCATCATCTTCAAGGGGTTTATCATGGTTTTTGTGATACGTAACTGACACAGGGTTTTACTGGTAACCCTAATAATTGTTATGTATAAAATAATATATACCGGACAGTTCAAACGGTCATTAAAGAAGTGCGTGAAGAGAGGGCTTGAAATAAAGGTATTTACAGACGCATTGGATATACTCCAAGAAAAGGGCTCTTTGCCTTTAGAATACAGGCCACACGGATTGTCGGGAAAGTATTCCGGATGTTAGTAATGCCATCTTGAGCCAGATTGACTGCTGATATGGCATCAGAACGACTATGCGTTGGAATTGATACTTGTTGATACAGGCACCCATAGTGACCTGTTTTAATGGAATAAGGATAATTCATTATAAAGGGAGCAAGACACAAGTTTTTCTCCCTTTTTCTTTGCCGCTTCAGAATTTTCTTTGTATATTTGCAGCAAGATACTAAATATCACTATGGAATTACAGAAATGTATAAAGACGATAAGGGAGAACAGTTCCAAAATCGTGTGTGATTTTGGAATCAGCAGTTTGCGCATCTTCGGTTCTGTGTCGCGTAATGAGCAGACGGAAGAGAGCGACCTTGATATATGTGTTGAAACACAAACGCCCAATCCGTTTCTCCTTGCTGCCCTGAAAGATTATTTGGAGAGCATATTCAATTGTTCTGTGGATGTCGTCCGTATGCATAAGAACATGAACCCATTGTTGAAATCAAGAATTGAACGGGATGGAATATATGCGATACGATAGGGAACTGGTTTTGAATATCCTCGAAAGGGTATAAAGCTCAATTGAGCAAATTGCAGAGCGTTCAAGGAATTATCATTGTGGAGATGATTTTCTATTGACTCCCACAGGAGTTACTATTTTGGACTCCATTTGTATGCAGTTCATTGCAATAGGCGAAAGTCTGAAAGGATTGGACAAGA
>JBJEAW010000115.1:0-11665 GCA_051869435.1 Prevotella sp.
TACAAATGCAAACAAAATCCATACTATTATCAATGTTCCTTGCCATGACGAGCATATGCATGGCACAGGTGAGAATCTCCACGTCTGACTTGAATGGGACGAAATGGAGAGACAAACACACACCACGGGGTTACTACGCTTATACAGCAGAAAAGGAGATCTGGTATGATGTCAGAGGAATCCCTCACGCTTCACCATACTATCTCACAGACCATCCCATATATTCATACGAAGGTTCGTTGTTCGACCACTCAAAGGTTGGTAAGGGCACAAAGGGATGCTATATGATAATCTACTATGCTCTCGCAAATGCTATATTCTGCTATTCTATTGAGCAGTTTGACAGAGAAAAGGGCGTGATGGCCATTAAAATGATATCAGAATGTTTGGATTCGGGAACGGTAAATGATTATGTCCTGATAAAATGATGCCACAGGCTTTGTGCTCACAATAATGCGCACTCCTTGTAACTGTTGTCTCAATAAACTTATATATCAATGCAAGCAAAAACCTTTTTAATAATACTGTTCCTTGCCTTGTCTAATGTCGGCATGGCACAGGTGAGAATCTCCACGTCTGACTTGAATGGGACGAAATGGAAAATTAAATCTTCGTCAAATGGCTATTACGTATATACAGCAGAAAAGGAGATATGGTATGACGAAAAAGGGAAACCCCATTCTTCCCCATATTATCTTTCAGATCAGCCCATATATTCATACGAAGGTTCATTGTTCGACCACTCAAAGGTTGGCAAGGGCACAAAGGGATGCTATATGATAATCCTTAACACTGTCACGAATGTTATATACTGCTTTTCTATTGAGCAGTTTGACAAAGAGAAGGGCACGATGGCCGATAAACTGATATCAAAAGATTGCATAGGAGCTGGAACAAATCATTATATCATGATAAAATGATGCCACAGGCTTTGTGCTCACAATTATGCGCACTTCTGTAACTGTTTTATCAACAAATCCACCATACAGATGCCAACAAAATCCATACTATTATCAATGTTCCTTGCCATGACGAGCATGTGCATGGCACAGGTGAGAATCTCCACGTCTGATTTGAATGGGACGAAATGGAGGATTAAGAATTCTCCACAAGGTCACTACGTTTATACAGCAAAAAAGCAAATATGGTATGATGAAGATGGTGACTCTCATTCATACCCATATTATCTCACAGACCAGCCCATATATTCATACGAGGGTTCGTTGTTCGACCACTCAAAGGTGGGCAAGGGTACGAAGGGATGCTATAAGGTAATCTATGTCGATGTATCTGACGTTATATTCTGCTATTCCATTGAGCAGTTTGACAAAGAGAAGGGCGTGATGGCATGTAAAATGGTATCAAAAGAGTGCTTTGGTTCTGGAACGGTAATTGATTATGTCCTGATAAAATGACGCCACAGGCTTTGTGCTCACAATAATGTACACTCCTTGTAACTGTTGTATCAATAAACTTATTTAAGATTCGCAAGGTAGATTTCTACGCCCTGAAAGGGCATAGAGCGCATAGCCCAGGGCAAAATGAAGCGTAGCGGAATGACACCCTGGGGTATATACGTGACAGCAATGGTCGCCTTGAAAAGGCAAAAGCGTACACTTGTTATATTTACGCTTCTGCCCTTGCAGGGCGTACATCAATGGCTCACTATTCCCAGGGTGTCATTCCGCTACGCTTCATTTTGCCCTGGGCTACGAGCAGGCTGCCCCTTCAGGGCGCACATAAAGCATTGGTGAATAATAATTAGTTACTTGCGAAAGTTGAATAAAATTATATATCAATGCAAGCAAAAACTTTTTTAATAATACTGTTCCTTGCCTTGTCCAATGTCGGCATGGCACAGGTGAGAATCTCAGTGTCAGATTTGAATGGGACGAAATGGAGAGACAAACACACACCACGGGGTTACTACGCTTATACAGCAGAAAAGGAGATCTGGTATGATGTCAGAGGAATCCCTCACGCTTCACCATACTATCTCACAGACCATCCCATATATTCATACGAAGGTTCGTTGTTCGACCACTCAAAGGTTGGTAAGGGCACAAAGGGATGCTATATGATAATCTACTATGCTCTCGCAAATGCTATATTCTGCTATTCTATTGAGCAGTTTGACAGAGAAAAGGGCGTGATGGCCATTAAAATGATATCAGAATGTTTGGATTCGGGAACGGTAAATGATTATGTCCTGATAAAATGATGCCACAGGTCTTAAATTCGTTGATGTTGTCCGGCATAATGGGCAATCTAACGTGAGTGGCGAAAAACTCAAAAATGTCACATATATAAACTGTGCCTTTGCTACGTAAAGTGGAGCTACTTCAAGCTGTAAATTCAAACTTTCGTGTGCACAATATTAACCATAATAATTATGAACAAAATGAAACATTTAAGATTGTCATTAGCCTTGGTGGTGATCATGTCAGCATTCTCGACGGTGTCGAAGGCTGACGTTGAGACGTTAGAAGTAACCCCTAGACCCATAGCGTCAAGCAGCCAAGGGCCACTGCGTGTTCCTCCGCATCTTACATACATATTGGAAGTGAGATATGATGATGATAACAAGTGCATGTTACTATCAAAAGCTCCTTCTGGCACGACCTGCACATATAGTGTCTTTGCTGATGACGGAAATGCCACAATATCAGGTGTGACAGTGTTTAAGGTGGGTTCTATAAATGCCCACCGTCAAAAGTTTAATGATTATTGGTTGACGTTTTGCCGTCTTTCCGTTTCTCTCTGGCGCATACTGCCAGTTTTCTCAGTCACGATGCCCGCATCGCTCCTTCAAAAACTGCCACTCTGCTCTCAGAGATAATTCGGAAAATCTTGCAAAGCTCATTTATAGAACCCACCTTAATCAGGATCGGATGTCTGTGATTGACGTTGATATGTTGTCTTCTGGTATATACACGTTCGAGCTTTTGATTGGAGCATATGCATATACCGGCACATTTATTAAGTAGGTGTAAACATTGGCAACCGCGACCTATCTTTCATATTAGATGATTTCTATGAATGTCCCCGCTTCATTTGACAAATTGGTTTTTGCAATCTTTGTGCTGTTATGCCTATTCTGCACAATTGACACTCGCCAGTTTGTCTATCCTGCATTATCTAAAACCCTGCTTATGGAGGCAGGCATAATGCTGCTTGGGCTCTGTGCGCTTGGACATATCATATTTGTACATAGAGGAGATGCTGGTCGCCGTGTTCACTTGAATGTGTGCTGCCTGTTCGTATTTGTCTGGGCGATCTATATTGCCGCCCATGGCATAATCTCAGATGTCTGTGAGGAGTATCGTTCCTCATATGTCTGTCTATGCCTCCTCGCTGTTATCCCTTTGTCCTATTTCAATAATATAGGTGTCTTGAGACGTTCTGATATTGAGAGGGGATTATTGATGATGGCAATCGTCCATATCGTCTATGTATATGGCCAGCTTATGGGGTTTATTGCATCTGGCAACAGGTATTTCGCTGTCACAGGATGCAACGAGAACCCTACTTCTACAGCTCTTTGCCTTGTCGGATGCATGCCGTTGATAGTTAGGCATATGAGGGGTACGAGATACAGGCTCCCGTTGCTCTTTGTGCTATTACTGTCATTTTTCGCTGTGCTATTACTCCGTTGTCGTACCGCTTATGTAGGGTTAGCAATGGAAAGTGTGGTATGGTTCGCATTACACTGTAAAGATAAGAACATCAGGCTGACAAGCATTCTCAGAAATAATAAATGGCTCTTTGGATGTGTCTTGTTGTTGGTGGCCGTGTCGGCAGTGAAACTTTACGATATGAAACGTGAGTCGTCCAATGGTCGTAAGCTTGTTTGGACTATTTCGTCTGCAATGATATTGGAAAAGCCTTTAGGGTATGGCTACGGACTCTTTGAGCGTTATTATAACCTGCGACAAGCAGACTATTTTCGTTCCGGTACATCTACAGTCTCTGAAAGACATAGAGCAGACTACACAACGGTAGCATATAATGATTACATTGAGCATGGTGTTGAGGGTGGTGTCATCGGTATGCTGTTCCTTGTCGCTTTCTATGTGTTGCTATTCTACCAGGCAGTATGTCACAGACAAAAAGATGACGCGGCTGTTGTCGCGGCTTTTGCAGTGATGTCGCTGACCAACTTTATATATACATCCATTCAGGCATGGTGGATATTGATGTGCTATGCCTCTTTCGTCTCCGTGTATTCCCGTAATATACCAATACGAAACAGGATGTATGGCAATATCATTTTGGTTGTGGCTCTGTTGCTTGTCGTCGTTTCAGGCATCAGGCAGCTCCCCAAAGTATATAGCCAGATAAAGCTTGCCCGGTATTCCCGCGCATTGTCCCATGGTGATGTTGTCCTGAACGACGATATACTATCTCTTCAATCCACAATAGGGTCTTCAGAGGCTTATTGGCGCTTGCGGGTCAGGAAGTATATTGGTGATAATGATTTCGCCCAGGCCATTATCGCCATACGTAATGCAAGAGCCTATTCGTCCAACCCACTATTGCTGAAGATGGAGTACAGATGCCGCATGTCATTACGTGACACTGTGGGGGCAATGTTAATGGTTGACACTATATGTATGATGCTGCCGTCTAAGCTCATGCCGAAATATGTCCTCATGAACTATTATTCGCAGAAGTCTAATAAAGCCGAAGCTCTTAGATATGCACACGACATTTTGTCAACAGGAGAAAAGGTGAAGTCTGAGCAGTCATCCTTAATAATAACAAAAGCACAAGAATATATTCGCGAAAATGAGAAGTAGGATTCTGTATATCGTTCTTGCCTTCAACGCTTTTGTGTGTGGAGCGCAGACAACGCCCAGAGAGCAGTATGCTGCCACGCTGAGCCATTTCTCAGATGACAGTCTTAAATACAAGGCCGCTTTGTATCTTATTGATAACATGGAGGGTCACGCGTCGCCAGATGGTGATGCCATAAAAAATTATTGTGACAGTCTGATGGAAATGTGGCCGAGAACTGCTCCGAAATATCTTGAAGCAGCATGGAAAAGATTCAAGGACAAGGGTGAAGTGTCGTTTGTGCCAGACAATGTTATCGTAAACGACGCTATGCTTATCAATTATGTCGAGAAGGCTTTCTCCGATTGGCATGACGCACCATGGGCTGAGAGTATAACGTTCAGTCAGTTTTGTGATTATATCTTGCCTTATCGTGTCAAGGACGAGAGGTTGTCGCAGTCATGGAGAGAAGCCTTGCGACAGAGATATATACACATGATAAATGGCGTTACCGATATGAAGAAAGCATACGAGATTGTCTGTGACTCAGTAAGGGAAAGCGTCAAATATTGGACACCATCGTTCCCATACACCCTTGATGTGCTGACTTATGACCATATCCAGCGTGCCACATGTGACCAGCAATGCATACTTCTGGCATCTATACTGCGTTCGTTAGGCATACCTGCTGTTGTTGACGGCATTAACAAATGGGCAGACTATAGCACGATGGGACATGCGTGGGTGGCACTTGTCATGTCTGACGGCTCTACCTATACAATCTTTGACAAGGAGCATGAGGCAAAGCGTTTTAACCGGATAAGCGCGTCGGTCTTTGATTCTGCCCTCCCTGTTACTGAGGATGACGGATGCCCTATACAAATAAAACGCACCAAGAGCGTCTCGAAGATTCTTAGGTATCATTTCCACCATACTGGCTTGTTTGATAAGGACGACCCTAAGTTCCTTTATAACCCCTTTGTTACTGATGTGTCTGCTGAGTATGGCCTTGATGCGACCCTCACCGTGCCGTCATACACGTCTGAGCCTGTATATCTTTGCACATTCCTTACAGGTAAGGATTGGGTGCCAGTGGCGAAGGCATTGCCACAAGGCGACTCTGTGACATTCAATAATATCGGCAAAGGTATTGTGTATCTCCCGGTAGTGATGAGCGGCGAGAGAAGATACATGCCAATATCTCCTCCTCTCCTCGTCGGGGCAAAAGGGAAAGAGAAAGTGTTTGAAGCTGATAATGCCGATACTCGTTCAGTGACACTTACCCGTAAATATCCATTGTGCCTTTACATATCAGGCGAGTGGAAGAAACTTATCGGCGGATGTTTTGAGGCTTCTGCAACCTCAGACTTCGCCCTGCGTGATACTGTTGCGGTAATCACTTCTATGCCGTATGGCAAGACAGTATTGAATATAGACTCCAGCAAACAGTACCGTTATATCAGATTCAAGAGTCCCGATGAGGCTGTAGCTCTGGTCACGGAGATGGCGTTCTTCTCTGATGCGGGAGAGCAGATTCGTCCTATCCGGTGGATATCAGAGGACGTTGACACCTCTACTGTGAGGAATCTGGCTGACAACAACCGTGAGACAAGACTTCATGCCAGAAAAGCCGGATATAGCGTAGGGATAGAATGTGAAGAGGCGACAAGGCTGTCTCAAGTGTCATTCTTCCCCGCTTCTGATGGCAATGATGTTGAGGCTGGACACCTTTATGAGCTTTACATGTTCGATAACGGATGGCGTTTGCTTGACAGCCGTAGAGCGGAGGATGACAGCATAACATTCCATGGCATACCACGTGGGGCTCTGTTGCTTCTGCGTGACAAGACAAGAGGCCGTGAGGAACGTATATTTGAGTATATAGACAATCAGCAGCAGTGGTATTGACCACGGTGCTGCCACAACTTATAATTAACCTGACAAACATAAAGAATTATGAAAAAGAGACTGGTTTCCTTTGTATCATTGCTCCTGTTCCTGACGACAGGTGTTGCCATGGCACAGGTTCCTGCCGATACCTTGAGGAAGTATCGGCAAGTGATTAGAGAGACAGCAGATGAGAATGCCCATGAGGCATATCTCGAAATCCTCGACAAGTATATCATAGACAGGAGTGACATCAAAACACTTCAGCGTTTGCTCTACAAACGGGAGAAGCTAAAGGCGCGTTGCCGCTATCAGTATCCTAATTCTATACGTGACCGTGTCAGGGCCAAGAGGGCTATCGACGAGGTATATAGGGATTCGATTAATGCCATACTGATAATATTCAACAAGGGCATATCGGGCGAGAACATATCAGCCGCCTTGCGCGCCCTGAAGGTTATAGACCTTGAGCCTGTCAGACGCAAAATGATCCTTGATGAGGCTCTCTCCGTGGCACGCAGAAGGAGGGAGAACCCGAACGTGGACACATGGGACGAGGAACTGGAGGTGGTTAAGTCTTGTTTCGGGAAGGACAAGATGAAAGGCTACTTCTCTATAAGAAATGCCGAGGAAACCACAGAAAAGATGCGGGCGGCATGGCAGACGGTCGTTGATGCGGGACAGGCTGAGGATCTGGACAGCGCATGGGAGTGCACAAGGGCATATTTCTATATTTTCGAGGAGCTGCGCCTGAAATGCTTGTACAAGAACAAGAAAGACATACTTGCCAAAAGCCTGAAAAACCTTCATAGCGAGATGCCACCGCTGCTGCGCAGACAGGAGGCGTTGCTGAAGCCTGATGATGACACCGTGAAGCCTGATGATGACGACAAACCTGACGAGAACAAGGGTATAATATGGTAAGCACGAGGCCGGAACCTTGTGGGCCATTATGATTCTTAATATATGACTTAATTCTTTCTGACTATGATACAGAGAAGATTTTTATTTTCATTGTGTATGCTGATAGCTACAGCTACCACATCGTTTGCCATCGACAAGGAGCAGATAAGGGAAGCAGCTAAGATAATGAAAGGCACAAGTGACAGCCATCCTGTTGAGTGGGCTGTCAAGATACTCACTGACGCCGCCGCTAACGACAATTCAGGTTATGCCATGAATATCCTCGGTGTCGCATGTTTCAACGGCATAGGCATGGAGAAAGACACGGCCAAGGCTGTCACATGGATGGTGTCAGCGGCTGATGCCGGATTCCATGTGGCTTATCATAATCTCGGGGAGATATATCACCAAGGAAGATATGGCATGGGGCAGGACTTCCAGAAAGCTTACGCCTACTATAAGAAAGGCGCTGAGAAAGACTGTGTCATGTGCTATTACGATGCCGGCTATATGTTGTATAAGGGCTTGGGATGCCAGCAGGATTATCAGCGGGCTGCCGAACTCTTCCGTAAGGGTGTGGACCGTAATCATACCCCATGTCTGTACATGATGGGGCTATGCTGCCGCAATGGCTATGGCGTGGAGCCCAACGAGGAGCTTGCGGCATTCTATCTCGGCCAGGCAGCACGCCAAGGCTATGTCCCTGCCATATTGGAGCAGAGGAGGGCAAAGCCTGAAAACTGTATTGTGCTTGACAATGCTCCTGCCGCTAAAGCCGTCCCAGGGTCAATGCCAGAGGTCGAGCCGTTCATCCCGATCACTGGGAACCTGGGCGGAAAATACAGCGGTGTCATCGTGACATACGACTGGAGTGGCAGTCATGTCATATCTGTACGTGACATATCCATGGATGCGACGATTCGTGGCGACTCGCTGACAGCAACGTGGGTTGACGGCAATGGGACAACAAATGTAAGGGCCTTGATATCTGATAACGGCAGGCTGGTTTTTGATAATGGTGTCATGAGGATGCAAGACAGGTATCATGATAATAAGATTACGGTCTTCTCGCTTGTCGATGCTGACATATGTCTTGAGAACCGGATACTCACAGGCAGCCTGCGCCTTTACTCTATGAGAGACAGGGAGCCTGACCGCCCTATGTATATCATGCTGCAGAGGGATGATGCCTCTAATGCCAGCGAGAAGGTGTCAGGCAAGGCTTATGCCTATCCTTATCCCTTCACGAGCCAGCTCACCGTTACCTTCGAGCTTTCTTGCGACGAACCGAATGTCATGCTCTGTTTCTATGACCAGTATGGCTCGAATGTCTTCAACTATCCGCTCGGCTCTCTGACAGAAGGACAGCACTCGTTCAGCGTCTCTCCTGATGTCATGCCAGGCATCTATATGATTCGTATAAAGGCCGGGAATGAGTATTTCAAGACTATTTTCACAAGAAAGCGAGGATAATAATGAGGAAAGTTTTGTTCTTGTTGGTAATTTTGCTAAATTTGCAGGTGGCAGCATACCATCTTGGATGTACCATCCCCTCCGCCTGCCTTTATGCGCAGAATTACGGCAATGAGGGATTCTATGAGTGTGAGGATGACGATGGGAGCTTCTACTATTCGTCCTTGCCTTGTGGGCAGGAGGCGTGCGTGACAGTCTGCCCGCTCTGTCATACGAGTTATCCCTGCGACGGTACCCACTACTGCACTTATGTCCCTCCAGGCTCGTCAGGCGAAGATATCACCTGGAATACTGGGGGTTATGACGACAACAATGAAGAGGACAGCGGTAGTGAATCTGGAGATACAGGCGACAATGACATTCCATGCGGAGAGTCAACGGGCAATGGCAGATATATCTCCATTAGAGATTTGCGATTCAAGCAAGGGGTCACGCTTGCACGTCCATATCTCCTGCCCGATACGTTGCATAGGCAGACATTAGCCTTCGAATGTGTTGTCAGAGCCATAGCCTTTCTTTCAGAGTTGGATGGGCATGATTATAACTATGCTTATGAAAAGATGGTAAAAATTGTAAAAAAGAAAGATGGGCGTAATCTAGAAAAGAAAGGCATCTTCCCATATGAAGTTCATCGCATTTTTGACGAATACTGTAACATTGTTGTAGATCCTTACAATGAGAAGCTTATAGAACAGTACATTGACTCTGGTACGCCTGTTGCCGCTGTGACGCGAGGAGAGCAGCCGCATATGGTCGTAATCTTTGGATATGACAATGGTTGCTATTACACTGCAGCAGGCGGAAAGGATGCATACATATATTGGAAAGCAGAACTGGGAGGAACCAATAAGATATATTTGTTTAACAATATTAATCCACCATACAAATGCAAACAAAATCCATACTATTATCAATGTTCCTTGCCATGACGAGCATATGCATGGCACAGGTGAGAATCTCCACGTCTGACTTGAATGGGACGAAATGGAGAATTAAATCTTCGTCAAATGGCTATTACGTGTATACAGCAGAAAAGGAAATCTGGTATGATGAAGATGGGAAATCCTATTCTTCCCCATATTATCTCACAGACCAGCCCATATGTTCATACGAGGGTTCGTTGTTCGACCACTCAAAGGTTGGCAAGGGCACGAAAGGGCACTATATAGTATTATATACAACTGTCTCTGATATTATATTCTGTTATTCCATTGAACAGTTTGACAAAGAGAGGGGTGTCATGGCATGTAAAATGGTATCTGAATGTTTTGGTTCTGGAACGGTAATTGATTATGTCCTGATAAAATGATGCCGCACGCTTTGTGCTTACAATAATGCACACTCCTTGTAACTGTTGTATCAATAAACTTATTCAACTTTCGTAAGTATATATATGCAACGATCAGCCTTACAGGCTGGTCGTGACATAATCTTTATAGTTTCTACTGATTAATCTCTTGATAGTCAAGCTTATTGGTTACTTGAATAAACTTATATATCAATGCAAGCAAAAACCTTTTTAATAATACTGTTCCTTGCCTTGTCCAATGTCGGCATGGCACAGGTGAGAATCTCAGTGTCAGATCTCATCGGAACCAAATGGAAGATTAAAGATTCGTCAGATAATGAACATGTGACATACACTTCAGGACGTAAAGTGTGGTATAATGATGACGGGACTCAAACAGACTTCTCCTATCCATATTATCTTACAGACACTCCTATAAAATCACCTGAACGTTCCGCGTTCGACTATTCGAAAGTGGGCAAGGGAACAACAGGATGTTATTTAGTGGAAATGAATGAGATGGTGGGTACTACTTATTGCCGTCGTATCCAATATTTTGACAAGGAAGAGGGCATAATGGAAATGAAGCTGATAACAGATAGGATTATCGGCTGGAACTATGTGACAGTTTTTACTCTCATAAAGTAGTATCAGTGGCTCAATGAGATAGATAATCCCCACTTGGCTTTACGAAGATTCTCTGATGTCAGGCGGGGCTATGATAATCAAAAATTCCATATCTATGCAAACAAAAACCTTTTTGATGATAATGTTCCTTGCCCTGTCCAATATCGGCATGGCACAAGTAAGAATCTCGGAGACAGATCTCGTTGGGACAAAATGGAAAATCAAAGATGACGATTCTCCAAATGAATACTACGAATTTACCTCGGATGATTTTATCTGGCATGATGATGAGGGAATATCTCATATCTATCCTTATTATCTTACAGACCAGCCAGTGTATTCGTATGAGAGCTCTGCTTTTGACTCTTCAAAAGAGGGTGAGTGCACATCGGGGTGCTATTTCGTAAAACATAATAATACCAGTGCTTATACTTTTTGTTATGCTATCCAGTATTTCAATAAAGATAAAGGCATAATGGAACTTAAAATGGTCACAAAGGATATTATAGGCTGGGGAGGACCAATTACTTTTATCCTTATAAAGTAATGTCCGTGGCTCAGTGTAACATCCAAGTCTCGCTTGGTGTGAGGGACACACCCTGGTGCCAGGCGAGGCTATAATTTCTTAAAATCTTTTGCCTATGCAAACGAAAATCTTCGACCTGTACGGTTGAAAGCCTTAACAAGCACGGGCTGAAAGCCCAACAGCGC
>JBJEAW010000116.1:0-11634 GCA_051869435.1 Prevotella sp.
GCCAAAAGAAATGAAAGGAAAATACTTTGAATATACTGTAACACAATTATTTATGCAAGTTTAACTTATAAATTCTGCGATTATAGTTTGATTAGGCTGACATATGGTAATCTTCTTCTTAGCATCCCTAAACTCTCGTCACCTGCTTGACCCCTTTGACAGTCTTCAGCTTCTTTATAAGTTGTTCCAAACGTGAGGTGTCGTCGATGTTCACGACAAGATTTCCGGAGAAGAGCCCGTCATGTGAGTCGATGTTTATCGAGCGCATCATGATGCGCTCCTCCTTAGAGATAATGCTTGTAATGTTCGACACGATACCTATGTCATCATTCCCAATTATCCTTAATGTGATGGAGTACTGGCTCTGTCCCTTACCGCTCCATCGTGCCTCAACAATCCTGTATCCGAACCTTTTGCGCAGCTCAGGAGCGTTAGGACAATCACAACGGTGAATCTTTATGCCGCCGGAAACTGTCACAAATCCGAACACTTCATCTCCATAAATAGGATGACAGCATGAGGCCAGCGAATAGTCGATGCCTTTCTGAGAGCGGTCTATGACAAGGACATCTTCTGGGCCATGCCGCTTCGTGCCGGCCGATGAGTCCTCGTACATCATCGGTTGTTGTGGCATGGCAGTATATTCGGAGGCTGAGCGGCGCTCAGAAGGTGATACCGCAGGCTTAGGAGCCTTCATCTCCTGGTATTTGTCCAGAACTACCTGTATGTCAAGCGTTCCGTCAGCCAGACTCTTGTAGAACTCTGAGACCTCCTTGTAGCCCAGCTTCTTGACGAGCTGCTGTATAAGAGCCTCGTCAAACTCCAGCTTCCTGTTCTTCAGGCGACGCTCAAGCATCTCTTTCGTTATCGTTATCTCCTTGACGACAGTCTCTTTCAGCGCAAGCCGTATCTTTGATTTAGCCCTTGATGTGCGTGCTATCTGCAGCCACTCGCGCTTAGGATACTGTTGGGAGGAGGTGATTATCTGCACCTGGTCGCCAGAATGAAGCTCCTGTCTCATCGTCGCCGTATGCCCGTTGATGCGTGCACCTGTACACTGGCTGCCTACCTTTGAGTGGATGTGGAAAGCGAAGTCAAGGACTGTGGCCCCTGCGGCAAGCTTCCATATGTCGCCTTTTGGCGTGAAGACATATATCTCTTTCTCGGCCATGGTGGTCTTGAACTGGTCCATGACCTCAAGGTCGTCTCCCGCTTCCATAGCCGCACGGATTGATGCGAGCCACTCGTCTATGCCACCTTCTCCAGCCTTCACTCCCTTGTAGCGCCAATGGGCGGCAAGGCCATGCTCGGCGATATCGTCCATGCGCTCTGTACGTATCTGCACCTCCACCCATTTGCTTTCAGGGCCGAGGACGGTAATATGGAGCGACTCATAGCCATTTGACTTAGGGACAGAGAGCCAGTCTCTCAGACGCTTGGGGTTCGGCTGGTACATGTCTGTTATGACCGAATAGACCTGCCAGCATTCCATTTTCTCACGTTCCTGGGCCGTATCGAGTATAATGCGTATGGCGAAAAGGTCGTAAACGCCCTCGAAAGGACATTTCTGCTTCTTCATCTTCTGCCATATCGAGTGGATAGACTTTGTGCGTCCCTTGATATGAAACCTCAGGCCTAACATCTCAAGCTTCTCCTTGATAGGGATGATGAATCGCTCGATATAAGCGTCACGCGCCTGTTTCGTGGCGTTGAGTTTCTCTTTGATATGATAGTAAGCGTCATGCTCAAGATACTTGAGCGAGAAATCCTCAAGTTCTGACTTAAGCTTATATAATCCCAGCTTATGGGCCAGCGGGGCATAGAGATAGCTCGCCTCCTCCGCGGCGCGACGCGTCGAACGTGTGTCATTACACTTATTCAGATTACGCATGAGCGAGACCCTGTCGGCAATCATGATGAGTATGACACGCATGTCCTCAGCAAAGGACAGGAGAAGATTACGGAAATTCTCGCTCTCCACTGTTGGAGTCTTCTCGTATAGGGACTGTACCTTCACTATGCCACGCACGATATGGCCGACACCCTCGCCATAGAGAGTGTCGATATCATCGGGCGATATCATGTTGTCAAGAACGCCACGGTGGACGAGGACGGCGATGACACCCTCACGTTTCAGTCCAATCTCGTTGATGGCGATAATGGCTGTATTTATGGCGCGGAGTGTCGGATTCATTCCATAGACATCTCTCGCCGAGGCCTCGGCTTCCCGAAGTCTCGGCTCTATGAGCCGTCTCAGATTCTGCTCATCGTCCAGAGTTATATACTCATGCGCCATCTCGAACAATGTGTTAAGCCCATCCAGATTATTGTCTGGTGTGGCGGGCATATAGTCTGTGGCTGTTCCATCGGGTTTGCTGCAATGTTGTATGTTCGTGTTTCCTGTTCTTTCCATAGGCGATAAGAAGAGTATTGTTGATTTTTGTTGCCCCCAACAAAAGGCTATATTGTGGAACATGGGGGTGGCTCATCGTATTCATGCGTGAGACATGATACTCTGACGTTTCATGCTCCATGAGTGGCTGTTGGGTGGATGGTTCGTTTATCCATTTATGTTGCAAAAGTAAGAAAATCTGTGATAAGAAATGAATTTTATCAGTCTTTTTGTTTTTTCTTTAAAATAAAATAACTAATTTTGTAGGCAGATACACGGAACACGGATATTTATGTTCACGGTATGCAACCGTGTCTTATGATGAGACACCAAGTTATCCGTAAAAGCTATTATAGACATTTTTGGCACTATTGCAAACAAGACATGCTGCATCTGCTGTCTTGACCATTTGACATTATTTCAATAACTATAACTAATCACATACTATGATTTTATCTGAAAAAGATTTGAAGCAGATTGCCTCAAAAGGCATCAGCGAAGAGAAGCTCGAATACCAGTTGGCACAGTTCAAGACAGGTTTTCCATATCTGAGACTTGAGGGTCCGGCAGCGATAGGGCGCGGCATCATGTCTCCAGACGAGGAGGAGCGTGCCGCCTATGCCAAAGCATGGGACGACTACAAGGCCCAGGGACATGACATCGTGAAGTTCGTGCCCGCCTCAGGTGCCGCCTCACGTATGTTCAAGGATATATTCTCGTTTGTTGACGCTCCATACGACGAGCCGACAACACCTTTTGAGCACCAGTATTTTGACAATATAAAGCGTTTCGCTTTCTACGATGCCCTTGACACACGTCTTCGTGAGACACTCGGCCTTGGTGTTGACGACCTTCTCGGACAGGGACGCTACAAGGATATCGCGCGCTGCATGCTCTCGCCTGAGGGGCTGAACTATGGCCAGTTGCCCAAAGGTATGCTGCTCTTCCATAAATACGATGACGGCGCACGCACACCGATGGAGGAGCATCTTGTAGAGGGCGCGCTATATGCCGCGTCGAACGCCAAGTCACATGTCCACTTCACGGTCTCTCATGAGCATCTCGACTTCTTCAAGCAGAAAGTGGCCGACCGCGCCGACAAATACGCTAAGGAATATGGCGTGGAATATGACATCACATTCTCTGAGCAGAAACCATCGACAGACACCGTAGCCGCCAATCCCGACTGCACACCATTCAGGAATGCCGACGGCTCCCTCCTATTCCGCCCAGGCGGACATGGAGCCCTCATTGAGAACCTCAACGAGATAGACGCCGATGTTGTCTTCATCAAGAATATAGACAATGTCGTGCCAGACAGACTGAAGGAAGAGACTGTCGAATGGAAGAACATCATAGCCGGCGTCCTCGTCTCCCTTCAGGAGAAAGTACACAAGTATCTCAGGATACTTGACAGCGGAAAGTATGACCATGAGACGCTTCTCGAGATTATCCACTTCGTCCAGAACGACCTCTATTGCCGCCGTCCGGACATCAAAGACCTTGAGGATGCCGACCTCGTCATCTATCTGCGTGAGAAGCTGGACCGTCCGATGCGCGTGGCCGGCATGGTAAAGAATGTCGGAGAGCCAGGTGGAGGGCCGTTCCTCGCTTACAACAATGATGGGACATATTCTCCACAGATTCTCGAGTCGTCACAGATAGACAAGGCCAACGAGACATACATGCGCTATTTCACAGAAGGCACACACTTCAATCCCGTTGACCTTGTTTGCGCCGTGAAAGATTATAAGGGACAGCCGTTCAATCTGCCCGACTATGTCGATAAGGCGACAGGATTCATATCACAGAAGTCAAAGGGCGGCAAGGAGCTCCAGGCGCTCGAGCTCCCAGGATTATGGAATGGTGCGATGTCTGATTGGAACACGATATTCGTAGAGGTTCCGCTGGGCACATTTAACCCCGTCAAGACCGTCAACGACCTCCTGCGTGAGCAACACCAGTAAAAAAAGCAGTGACAGCAAGACACGTTTGCACAGCCATTGACTTCGTCGAAGGCTGGCTACACTCGGCATAGTCAAAGCAAGCTTTGCCTCTGCTCTCGTTTGCACAGCCATTCATGTTTATCGCATTGAAAGAGGATGGTGGCCTTCTGCAAGAAGCTGGTGTCGGGCTTCTGATTGGGACGTTAAGAGCTTGCTATTATAAGACCTAAGCGGAAGACTTACATCAGGGACTCTGCCCCCACATACTCTTCAAGGGGTTTATAATGGTTTTTGTGATGCGTAGCTGACACAGGGTTTTTACTGGTACCCCGATATCATACCCGCCATTGATGTCACATTCAGGCGACACTTCCATACCAGCTCACACGCAGGAGCCTGTTGGACACACAATGAAAGAATGTGGACTGATAACAGCAAAATGTTTCAGTCCACATTCTTCTTTTTAGTCATGTATGGGTCAATTATTTCACTTGTCCCCCCGTGCGGCCCTACGATGACGCTATGGCGAAAAAACCACCCGTGGCATTATAGAAAAAACAGTGAATGGCGGCTCATGCGTCGTCATGCATGTTCCCGCATGTGCTGCTTGTCTTCTTACGCCGTCTTTGGGCTTTTCTGAGAGCCTCAGTTATTATCCATTGCAATTGGCCGTTGATGCTTCAGGACTCTCGTCTGCCGCCCATTTCTCCACAGCGGCCATGGTGTCGCGGTCGGGCCTAAGTACAAAAGGTTTCGATGTCCTTGTCCTCTTCTCCCCGCCCCATCAGCTGTTAAGTGTCCCTGCGTTTATAACAGGTTGGGCAGAGTCATCTCCACAGAGGACAACCATCAGGTTAGACACCATAGCCGCTTTCTTGTCGTCGTCCAGATCTACAATGTTCTCGTCAGACAGTTTCTGGAGTGCCATCTTGACCATAGACACCGCCCCCTCAACGATCTTCTCCCTTGCCATTATGATTGCTGTCGCCTGCTGCCGTCTGAGCATAACGGCAGCTATCTCCGGGGCATAGGCGATGTAGTTTATGCGTGCCTCGACAATCTCTATGCCCGCCATCGCAAGGCGCTCGTCGAGACATCTCTCCAAACGCTGGTTTATTTCGTCACCGCCACATCTGAGGGTTATCTCCCCGTTCGTGTTCTCTGTGTCATCATATGCATACTGGCCTGCCACTTGCCGGAGGGCAGCGTCGCTCTGTATCTGCACGAAACGCTCAAAAGCCTTCATGATACTGTTGACACTTGAGCCTATGTTGGTTGCAGACGACGAGTTTGCCATTGTCTGCGAGTCAATCTCGAACATAGCCCTGTATGTGTCGTTAAGTTTCCAGACGAGCATGAGACCTATCATTATCGGATTGCCAGTCTTGTCGTTTACCTTTATCGGCTCGACGTCAAGATTGCGCGCCCTCAGAGACAGACGCTTGTTGTTAAGCAGAGGGTTGGCCCAGTAGAAACCTACACGGGTGAATGTGCCACGGTATCTGCCGAAGAACATCATTACCCTCGCCTCGTTAGGCTCCTGCTGTATGAAACCCTTCAAGCAGTAGGCAAGGACGAGAATCAACATCCCTGTGCCTGCGACCCATAACGAATTCTGGCCTATAAGGTAGCAGGTCAGGTAGGCTGTCACTGCCAGCGACACCAAGATGACGGCTAACGCCGCGAATCCGTTCGAAGCGCCATCATATTCAAACTCTTTCCTGTTTTCCATAATCATATCATTAATATACATATATATAGGTAAATATTGATATCATCTTGATATCGCAAATTTACCAAATTCTATTTGCATATATTAAAATCTGGACATTGTTTAAACTTAATTAACCCAAAACTGCCGCGTGAATAAGAATTCTGCGCATGCCAATCAAGGAGCCGGACATCAAATTTCTTACCTAAGTAATGTTCAAGAAATAACTCAAGAATTTGAAGCAAAAGTGCCGAAGTTATTTTTTGAACATTACTAAAACGCATTCGAGAATAGTAACCCACATTTTGTGAGAGCGAAAAAGACAAACATGTATATGTCTTTTACAGACTGACAGCCCCCCGTGGAGGTATACGAAAACGGAGCCATACCCTTATTGATGGATATGGCTCCGGATGAATGTTCTCAGCCAATGATGACTTCAGAAGAAGAGATGTACGGGGGTGTGTGCGATGGCTGAGGGGGGGGGGATTAGTCTTCCCAGTTCTCAGCAGCCTTACGCACGTAAGACTTGTAGCGTAGCTGTGCCATCTTCTTTGCCTGAGCGAAGAGCTCCTCAGCCTCTGCAGGATAAGCCTTCTTCACAGAGAGATAGCGCACCTCACCGTCGAGGAAGTCCTGGAAGAGATCCCAGTTAGGCTCCTTAGAGTCGAGAGAGAATGGGTTCTTGCCCTGCTCTGCCAGCTCTGGGTTGTAGCGCCAGAGGTGCCAGTAGCCGCAAGCGACAGCACGTGCCTCCTCGGCCTGTGAGCGTCCCATGCCGCCCTTAATCTTGAGACCATGGTTGATACAAGGGGCGTAGCCGATGATGAGCGACGGACCGTGGTATGCCTCTGCCTCGCGGAATGCTTTCAGACACTGTGCGTTGTCGGCACCCATAGCGACCTGTGCCACATAGACATAGCCGTATGTTGTGGCTATCATGCCGAGGTCTTTCTTGCGGATGCGCTTGCCCTGTGCGGCAAATTGTGCGATAGCGCCGAGAGGTGTAGCCTTAGAAGCCTGGCCGCCGGTGTTAGAGTAAACCTCTGTATCGATAACGAAGATGTTGAGGTCTTCGCCAGATGCGATTACGTGGTCGAGACCACCGTAGCCGATGTCGTAAGAAGCACCGTCACCACCGATGATCCACTGTGAACGCTTAACGAGGTAGTGGTCGAGAGTCTTCAGTTCTTTGCAAACCTCGCAGCCTGCCTCTGCGCCGGCAGCAATCATTGGCTTGAGGATTTCAGCGAGACGTTTTGTCTCCTCTGCGTCATTCTGCTTCTCAATCCATTCCTGAGCGGCTGCCTTGTACTCAGCAGGAGCGCTTTCAGAAACGACAATCTGCTGGAAGAGGAATGTTACGCGCTCTTTCATCTTCTTGTTACCCATTACCATACCGAGACCGAATTCGCAGAAGTCCTCGAAGAGAGAGTTGTCGAATGCCGGGCCCTGTCCCTTAGCGTTTGTTGTGTAAGGAGTAGAAGGTATAGAAGCAGAGTAGATTGAAGAACATCCTGTTGCGTTGGCGATGACCTCGCGGTCGCCGAAGAGCTGAGAGATGAGTTTCACGTATGGTGTCTCGCCGCAACCAGAGCAAGCGCCTGAGAATTCGAAGAGCGGAGTAGCGAACTGAGAGTTCTTCGGGTTAGCCTTGATGTCAACGAGATCCTGCTTAGAAGCCACGTTAGCCACGAGCCAATCCCAATCCTTCGCGAGCTTCTTCATATCCTCCGCATCTGGGTTGTAAGCCACCATCTTGAGGGCTTTCTCCACAACGCCTGTCTCCTTGTTCTTCTTGCCTGGACATACGTCGGCACAGTTGCCGCATCCGAGACAGTCGAGAACAGAAGGTTCGATAACGAAGTGCATGCCTTTGAGAGCAGCAGGAGCCTTAATTTCCTGTGTTGGTGTGTCGATGCCTGCAAGTTCCTCGTCTGTAAGAACAAACGGACGGATAGCAGCGTGAGGACAAACGAACGAACACTTGTTACACTGGATACAGTTGTCAACGTTCCATACCGGCACGAAAGCTGACACGCCACGCTTCTCCCAGCGAGCTGCGCCGTTGTACCATGTTCCGTCAACGGTGTCGTACTTCACGAAGTCAGAAACCTTGAGGAGGTCGCCTGCCTGTGCGTTGATAGGACGAACGAGGTCTTTCACGAATGCAGGAGCTGCATCCTCTGTGGCAGCCTCGTCAGGGAGGTTAGCCCATGCTGGGTCAACTGTGAGTTGCTTGTACTCACCGCCACGGTCAACGGCAGCGTAATTCTTGTCAACGACATCCTGGCCTTTCTTGCCGTACGACTTGACGATGAACTTCTTCATCTGCTCGACAGCGAGGTCAACAGGGATAACCTCTGTGATGCGGAAGAATGCAGACTGGAGGATGGTGTTGGTGCGGTTGCCGAGACCTATCTCCTGAGCTATCTTAGTAGCGTTGATATAGTAAACGGTGATATTCTTCTCTGCGAAGATGCGCTTCACCTTGTTGGGTATGAAGTTAACGAGCTCCTCGCCGTCGAAGATGGTGTTGAGGAGGAACGAGCCGTTCTCACGGATGCCGCGTGTCACATCATACATGTTCAGATAAGCCTGAACGTGGCAAGCGACGAAGTTCGGAGTGGTGATCTGGTATGTAGAGCGGATAGGCTCGTCGCCGAAACGGAGGTGAGAACATGTGAAGCCGCCCGACTTCTTTGAGTCGTAAGAGAAGTAAGCCTGGCAGTGCTTGTCGGTGTTGTCGCCGATAATCTTCACTGAGTTCTTGTTTGCGCCTACGGTACCGTCAGCACCGAGACCGAAGAACTTAGCCTCGTAGATAGACTTTCCGCCGAGAGCCATCTCTTCTACGACAGGGAGGGATGTGAATGTGACATCGTCAACGATACCTACGGTGAAGTGGTTCTTTGGCTCTGGGAGCTCAAGGTTGTTGAATACAGATATTATCTTGGCCGGAGTGATGTCGGCCGAGCCGAGTCCGTAACGTCCGCCCACGATGACAGGACGGTTCTCCTTGTCATAGAATGCAGACTTCACGTCGAGGTAGAGCGGCTCTCCCTCTGCGCCAGGCTCTTTTGTTCTGTCGAGCACAGCGATCTTCTTGACTGTCTCAGGAACAGCGGCGAAGAGGTACTTCACAGAGAATGGGCGGTAGAGGTGAACTGATATCATACCTACCTTCTTGCCTTCTGCAATGAGGTGGTCGATAGCCTCACGTGCGGCCTCTGTCGCTGAGCCCATGAGGATGATGATGTTCTCAGCGTCCTCTGCTCCGTAGTATGAGAAGTTATGGTACTCACGGCCTGTTATCTTTGAGATCTCGCCGAGGTAGTGCTCCACAACGTCTGGTATAGCGTCATAGTACTTGTTGCATGACTCACGGTGTGTGAAGAATGTCTCGGGATTCTCTGCCGTACCACGTGTAACAGGACGCTCTGGCGTGAGGGCGCGGTCGCGGAAATTCTTTATATCTGCCTCGTCAACGAGAGGACGGATATCCTCCATGTCCATAACCTCTATCTTATGATACTCATGAGATGTGCGGAAACCGTCGAAGAAGTTGATGAATGGCACGTGTGTCTTCAGAGTTGCGAGGTGGGGGACTGCCGTGAGGTCCATAACCTCCTGGACAGAGCCTGAGCAGAACATAGCGAAACCTGTCTGACGGCAGGCGTAAACATCCTGATGGTCACCAAAGATACAGAGTGAGTGGCTTGCCAGGGTACGTGCTGAAACGTCGAAAACGCATGGGAGCAGCTCGCCGGCAATCTTATACATGTTAGGGATCATAAGCAACAGACCCTGCGACGCGGTGAATGTTGTCGTCAGCGCGCCGGCCTGGAGAGAGCCGTGGACGGCACCGGCAGCACCACCCTCTGACTGCATTTCCTGTACGCTTACTGTCTGTCCCCAGAGGTTCTTCCGGCCTCTTGCTGCCCAGTCGTCTGTGTGCTCCGCCATCGGAGATGACGGTGTGATGGGGTAGATGGCGGCTACCTCACTGAACATATAGCTCACGTGCGCAGCAGCCTCGTTACCATCACATGTAATGAATTTCTTTTCTTTAGCCATGTTTTAATTGTTATATGTGTTTAAAACTTGATTTGACAAAGACTATACCAGCATAAATAATGATTTCTCCTGAAATAACTTAATATAAACAAACTATGAGCATTACCGTGGGGATGTCTGGTAACGCTTATGTATATATCTCTGAATCATTTAAAATATCATTATTGTTGCTTTCATAGGCAAGCCGTTTTGGCTTTTATCGATGCAAAGTTAATAATAATTTATTTAACAAACAACACGTGATGGTAAAAAGTTTTGTTTTTTTATATTTTTTACAAATTAAGTAATTTTTATATCATCTTTTCTTGCTTACTGTTGCTATGGATGGGTTTTTTTTTATAACTTTGCATTATGATACTTCATATTTTCAATCCCGAACACGATATGGCTCTGGCCGCCAACAACCCATTTTGGACTGCGCCACATGCTGGCAGGCAGATGAGGGCCGACCTCGGATGGATACCTGCAATCTGGGCCTCAGACGGAGACATCATACTCGTGGATAACAAGGAGAAAGCTGAGGACGCATCAAAGAAAATGCCTTTCTCTAACAGAAATGTCAGATATCTTGAGCTAAAGGATATCAAGCGGAATGATTCTCTGCTCCGGTCCATTACAGAGGTCATGCCATGGGGATGGGACGATGCGATACGCATGCAACTGGTCAGGAACGGTTTAAGCGGAGACCTGTTGCCTGACCTTGACAAGACAGCTTCGATACGTGAGTTGTCAGGACGCAAAACCGCAGCACGCCTGCTGGCATCCATCTCTCCCACTGAGCCGTGTCTGACAGGCGAGGCACACGATTTCACTTCCCTCGATGATGTTGTGCGCCAGGTCTCCGCATACGGCCAGGCTGTCATAAAGACACCATGGAGCTGTAGCGGCAGAGGCGTAAGGTATGTTAGAGAAAGGCCACATACAAGCGGGCGAGGCTCGGGAATCATCGACAATAACACGGAGCGATGGATAGAGAATGCTCTCGCGCGGCAGGGACATGTGATGGTAGAGCCTTATTATGAGAAGGTGAAGGATTTTGGCATGGAGTTTACCGCTATGGCTGATGGGGGCGTCAGGTATGACGGCCTGTCACTTTTCCGCACCCTCAATGGCGCATATCTAGGCAGCATTCTCGCCACTGAGGATGAGAAGAGCGACATGCTCGGAAGATACATACCCTCTGGTCTGCTCTGTCATATACAACGTTACATATGCGAGTGGATGAGTAGAGAGGTGGCGGGCGTATATACCGGGCCGTTTGGAGTGGACATGATGATAGTGAAGACAGACGGCGGACTCGGTGTGAATCCATGTGTGGAGATTAACCTGAGACGTACCATGGGGCATGTAGCCCTCGCATTATCACCACTGTCAAGAGGCCAACAGTGTGTCATGAACATAGGATATGAGGGAACATCATACCATATGCGCATAATGAATGACCATGAGCTCTTTTACTAAAGTTTCCCACTTGTAATAATCTCTAATTTAAGGCCTTAAAAATCAGG
>JBJEAW010000117.1:0-11619 GCA_051869435.1 Prevotella sp.
CCCTGGGCTATGCGCTGTTGGGCTTTCAGCCCGTTTTCAACCGTACAGGTCGAAAGATTTTAGTCCACAGCCCCGACGGGGCTTGTTGGGCAATTGTTTATCCATTAGGCTGTCCGGATAAATGAGGTTGCAGCCAGACAGTCTTAACGGACATAATAATAATAGGAGGTATGCCGCACAACGACATACCTCCTATTATATTATTATATGGGTGGTTCTAAAAATTACCACCGTAGATATACTCTCAGAGTGGTGGTATAACGTCTTGCCATCTTTCGTTCTCTTTTTGGTCCAAAGTGTAAGTTCGCTCGGTCACAATGCCCGCATTGCTCCCTCGCTCACTTGCACTTTGACCTCAAAAATAGATGCGAAATCTGTCAAGGCTAATTTATAGAACCACCCATATATGAATCTGTTATTTACGACTCTTCCTTAAGGCTCTCATGATGAATATCGCGCCGACGATGATGAACGGTATTGACAGTATCTGGCCCATATTGAGCAGCATACCAGCCTCGAAAGCCTCCTGATTCTCCTTTGTCAGCTCTATGAAGAACCTGAACGTGAAGATATAGAACAATATCAGCCCGAAGTAGAAGCCGGTGCCTGTCAGCGTCTGAGCCTTTGTCTTACGGTAGATATACATGACAATCAGCCCGAGCAGGGCGTAGGCTATGGCCTCATAAAGCTGTCCGGGATGGCGTGGCAGCATATCCACCCTCTCGAATATGAAAGCCCAAGGCACGGTTGTCGGCTGGCCTATTATCTCAGAGTTCATGAGGTTTCCGAGACGTATGCAGCACGACACGAAAGGCACAGAGATGCAGACCGTGTCGAAGAGGTATATGAGCGACAGTTTCATGCGGCGTGAGTAGAGCAGCAGGGCGAGGATTATGCCGAGCGTACCGCCGTGGCTCGCAAGCCCCTCATAGCCTATGAAACGCCACTGTCCGCTTGTAAGGGACGACACCACACCGTCGCCGAAGAGCTTGACAGGTATGAGCATCTCGAAGAATCCCTTCGTGGAGGTGAGGAAATAGTCAGGCTGGTAGAAGACACAATGGCCCAAGCGGGCGCCGAGCAGTGTGCCTATGAAGACATACAGGAAGAGCGGCTCGAACTTCTCGTCGGGTATCTTGTCGTCCTTGAAGACACGCTTTACGATGAAATAAGCTCCGGCAAGACCTATCAGCCACAACAGCGAGTACCATCTGAAGGCGAGGGGTCCGAGATGAAACGCCATGACATCCGGATTCCAAAGAATATAGCTGAGCATTGTGAGTTATATGATTTTGTTACGGTTTATGTTGGGTGGATTACACGTTAAATCTGAAATGCATGATATCTCCGTCCTGCACAACATACTCCTTGCCCTCTATGCCGAGTTTTCCGGCTTCCTTTATGGCGGCCTCTGACTTGTACTCGATATAGTCCTCATACTTTATCACCTCAGCGCGTATGAATCCTTTCTCGAAGTCGGTATGTATCACTCCGGCACACTGCGGAGCCTTCCATCCACGCTTGAAGGTCCAAGCCTTCACCTCCATCTCTCCAGCGGTGATGAACGTCTGGAGGTTGAGCAGGGCGTAGGCTTTCTTTATGAGGCGGTTCACTCCGCTCTCCTCAAGCCCAAGCTCCTCAAGGAACATCTGCTTGTCCTCGTACGACTCGAATCCGGCGATGTCCTCTTCTGTCTTCGCAGCGACGACCATCGACTCTGCTCCCTCCTCCTTTGCGAGCTCCTCGATCTTCTTTGTCCAGTCGTTGCCGTCCTTTGCGGCAGCCTCATCGACATTGCAGACATACAGCACAGGCTTTGATGTGAGGAGGAAGAGGTTGCGTGCGGCGTCCTGCTCCTCTTTCGACTCGAACGTCACAGTGCGCGCGTTCTTCCCCGCGAGGAGGGCTTCCCTGTAAGCCGACATCACCGCAAACTCTATCTTCGCGTCCTTATTGCCTGTCGATGCTATCTTCTGTGTCTTCTGGAGCTTCGCCTCTATTGTCTCGAGGTCTTTCAGCTGAAGCTCAGTGTCGATAATCTCCTTGTCTCGGATAGGGTCGATGGTGCCATCGACATGTGTGATATTCTCGTCGTCGAAGCATCTGAGCACATGTATAATAGCGTCTGTCTCACGTATGTTACCAAGGAATTTGTTCCCGAGTCCCTCACCCTTTGAGGCACCCTTCACGAGTCCTGCGATATCTACTATCTCACATGTAGCCGGGACGATGCGTCCGGGATGAACTATCTCCGCGAGCTTTGTCAGCCTCTCGTCAGGGACAGTGATGACGCCGACATTAGGCTCTATGGTGCAGAAAGGGAAGTTAGCAGCCTGCGCCTTTGCGCTTGAGAGACAGTTGAAAAGAGTCGATTTGCCGACATTCGGCAGCCCGACGATGCCACATTTTAATGCCATGATATGTTTTGTCTTATTTCTTTAATTTTCATTTATTGTGCAAAGGTAGTAATTTTTTTTCTAATAAAATGTTAAATTATGCCATATTACTGTTTGTTATGTTATCTTTTAGTTAATTTTGCATAGAATAAGGCTCTTTCTGAGCTATAAGAACCATAATCATCAACATATCAGACCTTATGACCATGATAAAGAGACTCATTGATTTCCTGAAATCATCTCCTGTGAATTTCCTTGCCGTCGAGACCATACGCCGCCGCCTTGAGGCCGGCGGGTTCAAGCGTCTTGACCCACGCAACCCCATGACCGACGTGAAGGCAGGCGACAAGATATATGTCACAAAGAACGACTCTTCGATATACGCCATGGTTGTCGGCACAGAGCCTCTTGCCGAGGCGGGATTCCATATCATATGCGCCCACTGCGACTCGCCGACATTCCGCATAAAGCCTAATGCCGAGATGCTGCGCCAGGGTATGCTGTCGCTGAACACCGAGGTGTATGGCGGCCCTATCATGTCAACATGGTTTGACCGTCCGCTGTCGCTTGCGGGGCGTGTCATACTCTCTACCGACGACATCATGCAGCCAGAGACACGGCTGCTGCACATAAAGCGTCCGCTGCTGACGATACCCAACCTCGCCATACACTTCAACCGACAGGTGAACGACGGTGTGAAACTGTCCAAGCAGAAAGACATGCTTCCGCTCATGGCTCTTGTAGAGGGAGAGATGGAGCGTGACGGCGTGCTGCTGTCATTGATAGCCTCTGAGCTGGGTGTGGAGAAGGAGCGCATCATCGACTTCGACCTTTATCTGTACGACACGTCAGAGCCTTGCACCGTCGGCCTGAACGACGAGTTTATCAGCGCGGGCCGCCTTGACGACCTTTCCATGGCTCATTGTGCCATGGAGGCACTACTTGAGGCGGCCGGAAGCGGCAGCGATATAAAGCGCACATGCGTCATGGCCATCTTCGACAACGAGGAGACAGGCTCGCAGACCAAGCAGGGTGCGGGCAGCCCATTCCTCGCCTCGCTCATCGAGCGCATCGTGATGGCACAGGGAGGCACACGCGACGACTACCACCGCAGCATAGAGCGTGCCTTCATGATTTCGGCCGACAACGCCCATGCCTTCCATCCCAACTATGCCGAGAAGTATGACCCGACGAACCATCCTGTTCTTGGCGGCGGTCCTGTCATCAAGCTCAACGCTGCCCAGAAATACGCCTCTGACGCCGCTTCGGCAGCCGTCTTCGCCTCGATATGCAAGAAGGCGGGAGTCCCTTGCCAGTATTTTGTCAACCACAGCGACTGTGCCGGCGGCTCCACTCTCGGCAATATCCTCGCCTCGTCGCTCCCGATGCGTGGCGTGGATATGGGCAATGGTGTCCTCGCCATGCACAGTGTCAGGGAGACAGGCTCAACGGCCGACCATATCAACTGCTGCAAGGCGTTCACTAAATTCTATCTCTCATAAGAGCATCCCAGCCATCCGTGCCAGCAGACATCATGCCTCTGCCAACACGGGTGGCTGACGCATAAACATCATCAATGCGCGAATTCATAGACATCCTGCGGCGTTTCGTGCCGCCATACAAGAAATATCTCGTGCTGAGCGTCATATTCAACATTCTCTCAGCCGTACTTAACATATTCTCTTTCGCCACACTCGTGCCTATCCTACAGATACTCTTCGAGACAGGCGAGGCGGGACGTGTCACACAGCTCATGCCATGGTCATGGGAGCATGCCAAGGAGGTGTTGTCGAACAACGCCGACTATTATGTCACACAGCTCATCAACACAGTAGGCGCCTCGACCACTCTGCTCGTCATAGGACTGTTCCTCGCCGTGGCGACATTCTTCAAGACAGGGGCCTACTTCCTATCCTCGGCCACGATAATCCCCATCCGCACGGGTGTCGTGCGCGACATACGCAATATGCTCTACCAGAAGATCACGTCGCTGCCCTTGGGATTCTTCTCTGAGGAGCGCAAGGGAGACATCATCGCGCGTATGTCTGGCGATGTGCAGGAGGTGGAGAACTCCATCATGTCATCGCTCGACATGCTCTTCAAGAACCCCATCCTCATCATAGCATACTTCGCCACTCTCATCGTCATCTCATGGCAGCTGACGCTCTTCACCATACTCTTCGTGCCGCTGATGGGATGGCTCATGGGTGCGATAGGCAAGAAGCTGAAGGCGCAATCGACCGCGGCACAGTCGATATGGAGCGACACGATGTCACAGGTGGAGGAGACGCTCGGCGGACTGCGCATAATAAAGGCGTTCTGTGCCGAGCGGCGCATGAACGCGCGTTTCGACCGCATCAACACGCTTTACCGTGACCATATAACGAGGGTGAACACACGCCAGCAGCTGGCCCACCCCATGTCTGAGTTCCTCGGCACGCTGATGATAGTCATCGTCTTATGGTTTGGCGGATACCTCGTCCTTGCGGGCAAGGGGCTGTCCGGTCCCACCTTTATATATTATATGGTGATTCTGTACAGCATACTCCAGCCTCTGAAAGACTTCTCACGTGCGGGATACAACATCCCGAAGGGTCTGGCGTCGATGGAACGCATAGACAAGATTCTCAAGGCTGACAACCCTATAAAAGAGGAGAAGGGCTGTCAGCGCAAGTCGTCGTTTGACCATGAGATAGAGTTCCGCCATGTCAGCTTCCGCTATCAGGAGCAGTGGGTGTTGCGCGACATCAACCTCACCATACCCAAGGGCAAGACCGTAGCCCTCGTGGGACAGTCAGGCTCTGGCAAATCGACACTCCTCGACCTCATACCACGCTATTACGACACGTGTGAGGGCGAGGTGCTCATTGACGGTGTCAATGTGCGTCACCTCGGCATACACGACCTCCGGCTGCTCATAGGCAATGTCAACCAGGAGGCGATACTTTTCAACGACACCTTCCGCAACAACATATCGTTCGGTGTAGATAACGCCACTGACGAGCAGATACAGGAGGCGGCGCGCATAGCCAACGCCCACGACTTCATCATGCAGACAGAGCATGGCTACGACACATGTGTCGGCGACCGTGGCGGAAGGCTCTCGGGCGGACAGCGGCAGCGTGTCTCCATAGCGAGGGCTATACTGAAGAATCCGCCGATACTCATTCTCGACGAGGCGACATCAGCCCTCGACACAGAGTCAGAGCGTCTCGTACAGGACGCACTGGAGAGGCTCATGAAGACACGCACAACTGTCGCCGTGGCCCACCGCCTCTCGACGATAAAGAACGCCGACGAGATACTTGTCCTGCACGAGGGACGCATTGTGGAGCGTGGCACACACGAGTCGCTCCTCGCCAAGAACGGCTATTACAGCAAGCTGAACGACATGCAGAAGCTGTGACAACGGACGTACAAGCCGCCGCCCAATACTTTCCAGCCGGCACGAAGCCTCGTATGACCTCATATTCCGGAATGAGCTGTTGCGAGCGTGAGACCGTAATAATTCAACCGTGCAGGTATGGATGTTTCCTGTCACGTAGCATGCGATTCTGGGCTGGGAACCTTTCATGCCAGCTATAGGACAGCCAGCGTGAGACGTGGCAGGCAGCCCCGCCCTACAAACGACAGAAAGAGAACACTCATGAGAAAGACAATAACACCGCTGCTGACACTTGTCGTGCTGCTCGCCATCGCTCTCGCGGTAATGATGGCGGGGCGTGTGGCATACTTCCTTGAGAACTATGCCACATTCGCCAACACCCTGACAGACAACGACATGTCATCACTCTTGCGTGGCAGCCTGCGCTTTGATGTCTCCGCCGTGATGTACCTGAACATCGTGGTGGCAGTGGCGCTGTTGCTGCTGCCCCAACATAGGCAGCGCGTAACACTATGGCTGTTCGCCATCATGAACGCCGTCGGCCTGGCCATGAACCTTGCCGACAGTGTGTATTACAAATACACGGGCCACCGCACGACGATGTCCGTCTTCTCAGAGTTCTCGCATGACGACAATATCGCCAAGGTCTTCGGTGCGGAGACGATAAGCCACTGGTATCTCTTCTGTGCATTCGCCGTCGTGATGGCCATAGCGTTCCTCACCGCACGGCTTGCCATACGCCGCTATGCCTCCCGGCATGCGCCGCTGAAAGCACGCCTCGCGGTGCTCGTCATCTTCATCCCGCTCTGCATCTTCGGTATGCGTGGCGGCATAGGGCGTGCCGTGAGACCCATCACTGTGAGCAACGCCAACCAGTATGTCTCACGCCCTCACGACGCAGCACTGGTGTTGAACACACCTTTCTCCATGCTACGCACGATGGGCAAGAGTGTCTTCCACGACCCGAAATACTACACTGACGAGGAGCTCGCGGAGATATACAGCCCTCTGCACACACCGGAAACGACAACGGCAGACAGCGTGAGACGCAAGAATGTCTGCATAATCATTGTCGAGAGTCTCGGCCGTGAGTATGTCGGAGCCCTCAACGAGCATCTCGACGGAGGACGGTACGAAGGCTTCACACCATTCATCGACTCCCTCTCGCGCCACTCCCTGACATACGACATCTCTCTTGCCAACGGCCGCAAGAGCATCGACGCCATGCCCTCGATACTATCGGGCATACCACAGTTCATAGAGCCATTCTTCCTCACCCCCTCAGCCATGAACCGTGTGGGCGGCATGGCACGCTCGCTGGCAGCCGACGGCTACACGACGGCTTTCTTCCATGGCGCGACAAACGGCAGCATGGGCTTTGAGGCTTTCGCCAAGGCATCAGGATTCGGGGCATACTACGGAAGGACAGAGTATGACGCTGACAAACGCTTCGGAGGCGAGAAGGACTTCGACGGGACATGGGCGATATGGGACGAGGAGTTCATGCAGTATTACGCCACAGCCATGGGAAACCTCCGCCAGCCGTTCATGACGACAGTCTTCACAGCGTCAAGCCACCATCCCTACTCTCTGCCCGGGAAGTACAAGGACATATATAAGGACACGCCAAACCCGCAAGTGAAAGGCATAGTGCGCAAGGAGAACCCTATCCATAAGTGCATAAGATATACAGATATGGCACTGAGACGATTCTTCGATACTGCCAGACAGCAGCCGTGGTACGAGAATACAGTCTTTGTCATCACTGCCGACCATACCAACCTTTACGACCATGATGTCTATGGTACAGACCTCGGACTGTTCTCCACGGCACTCATGTTCTTCGACCCGTCGGGCGAGATGCCCCGCGGGCGGAGCCATGTCATAGCCCAGCAGACAGACATCATGCCTACGATGCTGGCATGGTTGGGACACAAGCGCCCATTCGTGGCATGGGGAAAGGACCTGCTCGCCACTGGCGTGGAGGACTCATGGGCCGTCAACTACAACAACGGCCTGTACCAGTATGTCACCCCACAGTGGCTCATACAGCACGACGGCCAACAGCTGAAGGCTGTCTATGACTACCACCATGACCCTCTGCTGAGACAGAACATTATGGATAAGACTGACGTGTCGGAAGAGGTGGGACGTCTGAAGGGCATCATACAATCATACATGCAGCGCATGACAAGAGACCAGCTTACGGCCGACGAAGAGAAAGGCGAGAAAAATTAGCATCAGACCCTTCTGAAGAGAAAAAGCGAAATCACCACATTTGGTGAGGAGGAAAAAATATATATTCCGTGTGGTGTTTTCTTGCAAAAAGCCCGATTTTATCGGTTTTGCAAGATTATCCACCTCTTTTTGCAAGTATTACCCCCATATTGGTTGACACAAATCACTATCTTTGCAATCGTAAAGTTAGTTAGTTAGTTTAAGCCAGACAAGCAACAAGAAAATATTTCGAAGTTAATATCTCATACATGTAAAGAGAGCCGTCAGACGCCTGTGAGAGGTATCTGGCGGCACGTTTTTTTTATATTATTGTCCAAGTAAAGCTTCAGGATGAGTAACGACAAGGGGTCAGCGGACAGCCAATGTGGCAATACAAACGAGGCTGCAAGAGACACTTTGTTTACAGCCCACAAGCTCCTGTATGAGAAACAGCAAAACCATCGACACGTACGGCCGTCAGGCAATATATGAGGTGATGATACGCAACGGCACAAAGTCTGTCTGTTTATCATGCCACTCTATTTCTCTGTATATGGAGGTTTGGTTGCAGATTTTCAGACGAATATTCTCGCATTCACGTTATTTTGTATAACTTTGCATCAGAAGCCGTCACTTGTGTCACGACAGGCAGCAAGGCCTGCCAAGTACGGTTTACGGTTTTGACAACAGATTATGGCGGATTCTATTAATCACTATGAATAAAAGCGAGATATACGACAGGTTTAAGGGTGTCATCTATGGCCAGGCTATAGGTGATGCGTTAGGTCTTGGCACAGAGTTTATGACGGACGAGGACATGGCATGGAAATATCCTAATGGTCTGCAACACTACAGTCAGATATACCAGGACTCTCATCGTAGGAGGTGGAAAATAGGAGACTGGACGGATGACACGGACATGATGTTGTGCATAGCCGACGCTGTCATCGAGGATAAAGGCGTTGACCTCACGAATGTCGCCAGACATTTCAAGCAATGGATGCGTGGCGCGCCCATGGGTATCGGTGAGAACACATATAAAGTGCTGATGATAGGCGATTATGTTGAGCGTCCGTTTGAGGTATCACACAAAGTATGGGAGCTGAGCAGGTACCAGTCTGCCGCCAATGGTGGGCTGATGCGCACATCCGTTGTCGGGCTGTTCCCTAAAGCTGTCGCGACATGTGCGGAGAACATCTGCCGGCTGACACACTATGACCCGCGGTGTGTAGGGTCATGTGTCATCGTCTCAGAGCTGATTCATGCGCTGGTATATGGCGAGCCACTACCGTCGCGGGAGGATATACAGAAAAGGGCGGACAATTATGACGACAGGATTGCCGGATACATAACACGCGCATGGGAAGAGGACAATGTCGTGAACCTGATGGACGACAGCTGCATGGGATACACATTGCTGGCTCTCTCTGTAGGACTATGGGCTTATTGGCATGCCGACAGTTTTGAGGACGGACTGCTAAGAGTGGTCAATGCGGGAGGGGATGCTGACACTAACGCCGCTATCGCCTGCTCCATTCTCGGCGCAAAGTTTGGCTTCAGCTCGATACCTCATGAATACACTGACGGATTGATTTACAGGGAACAGTTGGATGAGGTGGTAGCCAAACTTTCCGCTATATGCATAGAAACCGGATAGATAGGGATAAAAACTTATGTGGGTTCTGTAAATTCGATTAAGGAATTTACAGAACCCACATAATTATAGACAGACCACATATCAGGCATCATGAATCTCCTCACACACCACCATCTCCACTCCACGATAGACGATGACGAGACGGTGGAGCGTGGTCTGTCTGACTGACGAGCGCACTGTCTCGCTCTCTGCATAACGGCAGATTTGCTCACGCGCCTTATCCACGACGGCTGGCAACTGGGAGTCTGGCACATCACGACGGAGATACTTAAGCTCGATGATGTATGAATGCTGCATATCGGTGAATACCTCCTGACGCGGACAGAGCTATATGTCGGCATAGCCTGCTTGGTTGTCAAGCTCGGAGATGGGCCGGTAATAGTGGCACTGGCTTGTCAGGGCGAGGGTGTAGCCGTGGACAGAGGCCTCACCTTTCTGGCGGTCGCGCTGGGAGGAGTAGGTGTAGATGCTCTCGGCGATATACTCGAAGAAAGGACGCCATGTGCCTGTGTATGCCATTTCCTCGAATAATGTGGCCATCTTGCAGCTGTCTGCATCAAGATTGTTTTCCCGATAATTGTCCAAGAGATAAGTGTACATCTGCTCACGCACCACCTCGTTGGGGATAACCAGACATGTCTTGCCACGCCTCTGTCCCCCTATCGTCAACAGTCCGAAATAGTATAAGAGGCTGATAAAATTTTCTTCGTCGCCAATCTTCTCGGCTGGGAAGCCAGCAACCACTGTCCTTATAATTATAAAGGAAATACAGCACCATATTTGAGTTGTGCATAGAGGTGATGCCATACGCTTCCATAGCAAAACAATAATTGTCATACCACGGACGCATGATGTCAAGCAGCTCGTCTATGCTGTGATGGAATTCATACACGGTAGAATAATACTCAAGCATCTCCCGCACCTCCTGCTCTGTGAAGCCTACCATATCGTTGAAGTCTCCATCAAGGGTGTAGTTTGTCCCTATATTGAAACCGCTTGTGAGGTCATCAAGTGTCACAGGGCTTACGCCAGTGATAAACACACGTCCTATGCTCGACTCAGTACCGTCCTTTATGGCATTGAAGAACGTGCGGAGATAGCCCGTGCCATGCGTCTCACCACGATATTCGTCCATGCGCGAGGCATCTGAAAGAATACCGTTTGTGAAGTTATCGTATTCGTCTATGAAAAGGCATATCCTATGCCCAGCATCGGCAGATATCTGGCAGATATACTCCTGTTGTTTGACACAGCCGTCCAAACTGAGCAATCTCTACAACATCGGACGGCAGAAGAGAAGCATATCGTACGCAAAAGCTGCGAAAGACATTCTCGCAATGCGCATCAAGCGAGCTGCAATAGTTGCCAAGCGTGGCATCTACCAATGCGAAATTAAGTCTGATGACGAGATAGCTGTTACGCTCGGCGTGGGGTGAGAGCCTATGTAGAGATCTCCATAGAGCTTCTCGAAGTTCTGCTTCTGGTTGATGTCATAGTAGTGCTGAAGCATTGACAGCGTAAGACTCTTGCCAAAACGATGCGGGCGGAATAACAAGAAGAACTTATTGGCATCCTCAATGCGCTCGATGAAGCGTATCTTGTCAACATAGTAGCAGTTGTCCTCGCGCACCGCGACATAGTTCATCATTCCGTATGGTATGCGCTTTGGTTTCTGCTTAGCCATGACAGTAATTATATTTAGGTGGGGGCTTCCGTTGGTTTCATTGGATTGTCACCAAAAAGAAGTTCAAGCTGTATGGGTTTCTCCTCGCTCGCCTCCTTGCTATTTTGTTACAACCCACTCGCCGATGGTATGTTTCTCAGTATCGAAGTTGATGCCGACTTTCACCACTGGCAGCCCGCAGAGGGCGAACTTCTGCGCGTAGTTCTTCAGGTCTATCTGCCTCAACGCTGCCTCTGCACTCTTGTTCAGTTTTATCTCGAAAAGAAAGAGGGTCGTCTTG
>JBJEAW010000118.1:0-2640 GCA_051869435.1 Prevotella sp.
CGCTGTTGGGCTTTCAGCCCGTGCTTGTTAAGGCTTTCAACCGTACAGGTCGAAACATTTCGGCTTAATTTATAATCCCCCTGCCTAAAGACAGTTTCGGCAAGTAAAACCTTTCTGTTCAAGCATTTTCGTCGGAAGACATGCAAGGCGGTCAGAAGACAAGGCTCAGCGCCAAGCCTTTCTCTTCCGGCGACACGTAAGGCGACAGCACGAGCCTTTTGCTTGAACGCTTGGGAAACAACGCCTTGGAGACTGTGGGATAGAGCCAGTAGGCCATCTCAACGCTCAGGATGCCTATGCCGGCCCCTGCCAGCACGTCTGTCAGCCAATGGCGGTTGTTGTACATACGGAAGAATCCCGTGCCTGTGGCCACAGCATACCCCGCCACACCTATCCACGGCGACACATGCCAGTACTCGCGGCGCAGCATCTCTGCCCCGACAAATGCCGTGGCCGTATGGCCTGAGGGGAAGGAGTTGAGGGCGCTGCCGTCGGGACGCTCCACACTCGAGGTGTGCTTTATCGTGCTGACGCTGATGCCCATCAGCGCGTATGCCATACCCATGATGATGGTCTGCTCCATGGCATCGTGCCTGCCCCTCACACCGCACAGGCCCAGCCCATAGACAGCGGCGGCCGGAGCGTATTGGCTGATATCGTCGATGGAAAGCCTATGGTCGATGCTCTCTTGCAGCTCGTCGCGTATCTCGTGGTTCTGGTATATCAGCCACTGGCTTTCAAGCCCCACTATCCCCACGCCTACCAGCGTTGACGCTGTCAGGAGCCTCCAGACATCTGGCTTGTACAGGCCGGTGGAGTCAGAGGCCCACGTCTCGCTGACAGGCTCTCCTGAACATCCCACACGGAGCGAGTCCTGGGCCGACACGCCCATAGCGGATGTTACCGCAAACAAAAATAAAACAATCTTTACTTTCATACCGTCTCAATGATTCTGCAATCGCTTGCGGAATCTTGCTTTTTTCTATGCCGGGCGCAGCCTGAAGGTTTTGCTATGCGGGTGCAGCCCGGGATATACTCAGCGCATACAATTTCTTCTAATAACGATGCAAAGTTATAAAAAACATCCACTCCTCCATCAGTCAACCAGATGGCAGAGTGGATGTTTTACAAGTATGTAATATTCTTGTAATATATTTTTTACAACTGTCGTCCCCCTTACGCTCACACAGACACCTCGGCGGCCGGTAACGCTGTGTTAACGTGTATTCGACGAATATAAACCGTCTTTATTTCAAGTTGTCAGTTACATGGCTTAGATGTTATCTTCGCGCCCTGAATTGACCTTGGGTACTGTCTTTGCGCCCTGAAAGGGCGTGGTTTGCTACATATACTATAGGGGGTCTATCTCCGAGCAGATTGTTTTTTTCGCCCAGAAGGTGGGAATGGACGTTTTGGGCGGCATCACTCCATTCTCAATGTTTTATCACACAGCTCAACCGGTAAACTATGATACGCATAACATACCCCCCCTCTCACATGCGGGCCTGCGGTCAGGGCGTGTCATGGGATGTGGCTGTACATCGAGCCCCAGAAAGACTTTACCGCCTCAGGGTTATGCGCGGCGAGGATGCGCATGATGCGCCCCGCCACGCTGTCACGCTTCACGCCCTTCCTTACCCCGCCGCGGTGGGCGAGGCAGTAGGGATTGGCTATCTCGGGGATGCCGAAGACATCACACGCCCTCCTCACCATGCTCTTGTACGTCGCCATAGAGCCGTCGGCCTCCATGAGGTGTCCCTTGTCGAATGTTATCCATAGCAGTTCGAGGAGGTCGGTCTTTGTCCCCTTCCATACCATCGACCCTTGTTCGGCCGACAGGATATCCCTCATCGTGTTTATTACCATATCCTCCATTTCCTCGCGGTTGTTGGTCTGAGGGTCAGCGAGTGTCTTCCGTCTGTAGTATATCTTGTTCATACCCTTTGTTTATTTTTGTGGATTCTATTTCCTCCCTCCTGTCAGTGGGTCTGGAGGGAGGAAATTTATACAACCCACCCTAATCTTTCATACAATTCGGGCGCAAAGATATATCTGTAAGATGAACAATAAGTTCATTTGTCCGACTATTTTCGTTAAATATTCATAATGGGCATTGCCGTATGTTTAGGGTGGTTCTATAAATTAGCTTTAGATAATATCGGCTGCACTCGGCATAGCCAAAGCAAGCTTTGCCTCTCCTCTCGTTTGCACAGCCTTTGACGAAGTCAACATAAAAACTATCAACTCGTCAACTTGTTTCCTTTTCAACTGAGAATTGTTTGTTGTCTGTTTATCGCCTTGAAGAGGATGGCAGCCTTCTGAAAGAAGGTGGTGTCATGCTTCCGCTTTGGGCGTTAAGAGCCTGCTCTTATAAGACCAAAGCGGAAGCGTGGCACCAGGGGCTCTGCCCCCCATCATCTTCAAGGGGTTTATATTGGTTTTCGTGATACGTAACTGACACAGGATTTCCCAAGTGCCCCGTAATTCCTCTAAGAATTGTAATTAATAGAACCACCCTTTATTCATGCAGAGAGATAAGGACAGGCTGCGTCTCGGAAATAAAAATAAAAGTTCTCATACTTTTATTTGGCTCATCCGACATTTCGAGTGATGCGACAATCATGTAGTGCATATAGCCTT
>JBJEAW010000119.1:0-11518 GCA_051869435.1 Prevotella sp.
TTAAAATAAATTAATTTGTGAGCTATGTGTTTGGGCGAAAACAGGAAAAGTAGTAACTTTGCAGCGAAGTATATATTAAAAAAACAGAAAATATACAGCGTGAAAATACAGGAAGTCATTGACGCCCTTGAACTGTTCGCGCCTCTGCCCTTGCAGGAGAGCTACGATAATGCCGGCCTGCAGGTTGGACTGACAGAGGCCGACATCTCAGGGGCATTATTGTGTCTGGATGTCACGGAGGATGTCGTAGATGATGCCATACGTAGAGGGTGCAACCTCATAGTGGCACACCATCCACTCATTTTCCGCGGGCTGAAGACTGTGTCCGACGCAGACTATGTGCAGCGCGCCGTATGGAAGGCCATACGCCACGATGTCTGTATCGTGGCCATGCATACCAATCTCGACAATGCCAATGGAGGCGTGAACCACGAGATAGCCACGGTGATGGGCATGGGAGATGTCACATTCCTCTCGGGCCAGCACACCATACAAGACCCGAAAGGCGGCCAGACACCCGAGAGCCAGCTGACAGGGGGCAGCGGAGTGATAGGCCGACTGCCACAGGAGACTGACGCGGAGACATTCATACAGGATGTCAAACGGATTTTCGGGGCGGCGTGCTGCATGACAAACGAGCCTCTCAGACGTAAGATAAGGACCGTCGCCCTATGTGGCGGCGCAGGCTCATTCCTCCTCCCCGAAGCCATAAGGCATAAGGCCGACGCCTTCATAACGGGCGAAATGGGATATCATGACTTCTTCGGGCATGACCAGGAGATACAGATAATGGTCATCGGGCATTATGAGACAGAGCAGTTCACGGTGAGGATATTCAGACGCATCATATCCGCCCTGTGTCCGTCGTTGCCCGTATATGACTATGGGCCGACCAACCCTATCAGATACTGGTGAGCGTGCACCGTGCCCAAGAAGGCCGTCTCCGGCATCGGAGATAAACATGTCACGTCTCACCATCCCCTCAGCGCCTTTCGTGTAGAAGATGTCAGGGGAGCGTAAAGAACAGCAGAGAACAAAATCAAGAAATAACATAATAACAGACAAGAAAAGATGGCAAAGAAAGCAAAGGAAATGAGTGTTGAGGATAAGCTCAAGACGCTCTACCGCCTGCAGGAAGTCCTCTCAGGCATCGACGAGAAGCGCGCCCTGCGTGGAGAGCTGCCTCTCGAGGTTGAAGATCTTGAGGACGAGGTGGCAGGTCTCGCTACGCGTATCGAGAAAATCACACGCGACATCGACGAGCTCCAGCAGGCTGTCGTGCAGAAAGGCGAGGAGATAAAGCTCGCAAAGGAAAGCGTGGAGCGTTATAAGGACCAGTTGAATTCTGTGCGCAACAACCGCGAGTATGATGTCCTGACAAAGGAGATAGAATACCAGGAGCTCGAGATACAGCTCTGTGAGAAAAAGATAAAGGAGGCGCAGGTGAAAATAAACGAGCGTATGCAGGACCGTAACCGCGCACAGCACAACAAGGATGACCGCATGAAAGACCTCGAGTCAAAACGCTCTGAGCTCGACGAGATTATGGAAGAGACACGCGCCGAGGAAGAGCAGCTCAGAGAGAAGGCCGAGGATCTTGAGATGCGCATCGAACCACGTCTCCTCCAAAGCTTCAAGCGCATACGCAAGAATGTACGCAACGGACTCGGCATCGTATATGTGCAGCGTGACGCATGTGGAGGATGCTTCAACAAGATACCGCCACAGCGCCAGCTTGACATAAAGATGCACAAGAAGGTTATCGTGTGTGAGTATTGCGGCCGCATACTCATCGACCCGGAGCTCGCTGGCGTAAAGCTGACAGCAAACGGCGAGGAGAAGCCTAAGAAGAAGCGTGTCATACGCAAGAAGGCCGCCGACACCAAGAGCGAGGAGTAATAGCGACATCCGACAGAACATCAGGGAGGGAGCTTGTGGCAGTGCTGGATATAAGCCTGCCATAAGCTCCCTCCCTGTTTCTGTGTTGTCCCTAATCCACCCTCAGCAGCCAGACACCCCGCCTACAGCTCGCTATAGGCTGGAATCTCTCTCATGAAGGCATAGCTGTTATGCTCATAATCCATACGGCAGCAGAAATGGCGCATACCGTTGCTGACAATGAGATAATCGACATGGAGCAGGAGGTTATAGGCGGCAATCTGGCTGAAGACTGCCGGCGTTATCTCCACCTCTGGCGCCTTGTACTCGATTATCATGCGTGCCGTCCCGTCAGGGCTGTACAGCACGCTGTCACAGCGCAGCCTCTTCTGGCCACACCTCAGCTCCACCTCGTTCTGGAGGAGGGTAGGAGGGTAACCCTTATGGCCTAACAGGAAATGGACAAAATGCTGCCTGACCCACTCCTCAGGCGTCAGGGCCACGAAACGGCGTCTAAGGACATCGAACACAGCCGGACGCCTGCCCGTGTTGTCTATGCGCACATCGTAGGGAGGAAGATTTAGTACAGTCATAAGCGATAGAGAGCCCAAGAACACGCGGCAGGGCGGCTGGAGAGGCGTGAAGCCCCATTCATATCCGCAGAGCAGAAGCCCTCTCCCAGACCGTCATACACAGCCAGGCGTGGGGCGTGACGTAGGGAACAGGGCCCGCACAGCGTGGACAGGATAAAAAACATGGGCATTTATTTTGTATTTTCCGTTTTTTTAATTAACTTTGCCTTGAAATGCAGGGGCAAAGTTAACGCTTTTATTCTATCCAGCCAACCGTTTCGCCCCGAAAATCATCCCCCGGGATAAAAAACACGTGTATACCATGGCAGACAAACAAAACACCGTCTCCTATGACAGCATAATGAAAGAGCTGAGGGCAGGAAACTACCGCCCAGTATATCTCCTTGCGGGAGAGGAGCCATACTATATAGACAAGATAGCCGACTATATCGCGGAGAATGTCCTGAAGCCAGACCAGCGAGACTTCAACCAGACCATCCTCTACGGCCTCGACACCACACCATCGCAGGTCATGGACTCGGCGCACGCCGCGCCCGTGATGGCCGGCCATCAGGTCATAATAGTGCGTGAGGCACAGCTCATGCGCGGCATAGAGCAGATGGAGAAATACCTGAGACGGCCGATACCGTCCACCATACTCGTCCTGTGCTACAAGAAAGAGCCGCCGAAGTCGAGGAAGGGATGGGCGGCAGAGGCCGACAAGAACGGAATATTCTTCGAGAGCCGGAAACTGAGAGAGTCAAACCTCGCGCCGTTCGTCGTTGGATACCTCAAGCAGAAAGGTGTCGATATCGACCCGAAAGCCTCGGCGATGATATGCGACTCTATCGGTGCAGACCTCAGCCGTATCGTGACAGAACTCGACAAGCTCCTTTTATCCATGCCAGAAAGGGAGAGGAGAATTGTTCCAGAATTCGTTGAGCAGCAAATCGGCATAAGCAAGGATTATAATGTCTTCGAGCTTCGCGATGCTATCGTCCGCAAGGATGTCATGAAGGCTAACCGCATTGCGAAATATTTTGACAGTAATCCGAAAGCTGCAAACCTTCATATGATTGTCCCTCAGCTATTCAGTTTCTTCCAGAACATGATGATAGCGTGGTACTGCCCACACCGTACGGACGAGCGCGAGCTGTCCCAATGGCTTGACCTTAGAGGTGTCTGGCAGGCACGCGAGTATATCGCGGCCATGAGCCGCTATAATGCGGTGAAGGTGATGCATATCATACGCAAGCTGCGGACAGTGGCAGCCAAGAGCAACGGGCTGGATAGCCGTAATGCCACCGAGGGAGAGTTGCTTCAGGAGCTCATCTATTTCATCCTCCACTGACACCCCGGAGCAGAAACGGCGGTTTCTGTACTATTTCCCCGATCATTCTATTTATCATAACATTTGCGCCTCATCCTTGGGCTATAGGCCTTGGGGTGGGGCGCTGTCGTATATATACAGGCATGGCCGCGTTTTCATTTATGGGGGGCTCAGAGCCACGATACAGCACCTCCAGCCCATCTGTCATATTGTAACCATGATGCCTGTGACCCATGGTCGCTGCAGGTCCATGACTCTGGCAGCAAGATGGCGGGCAGGAGGGGCATAGCTGGAGGCTGATAAGTATGTGTTAATGGGGAGAACTGGTAATTAACAAATATTCACATCGAAACAACCTCAAATCAGCCCGAAAACAGGCTGTCTGGAACACGAAAATAACTGATAAACATCCATAATAAGGCCAAAAGGCATGAAAAAGCACGGAAAACCACACGTCATCATGTACCCTCGAAATTACGTCTCAGCCCTTTGTTTATAAGGGTTCTTGCCTGTTTTTACCCCGAAATCCTGAGCGTAGAAGGCAGCGGGACGGCCAATGGTCGGTAATATCGCGAAATTCTGAAATTTCATCGGTTTTCTGTCATCCCGATTTACAATTTGCATTTATTAGCATTTAATATTGTATAATACATTTGTAAATCCAAAGTTGATAAATACAAAAAGTGACATTCTGATACAACACTAAACGGCACGGCCACCCATAAAAACAAACATAAATAATTAAAATCAATATCTATATTTCGTGATTAGAAAACCCAAATGAATATTTATGCATGAATATAAATACAATGAAAGTCACTGAAAACCAACCGTTTACGTTAAATTACCTCAAAATAAAGCATCTTATATGCCTCTAAAAACATCAAAACGCCCTCTAAAACCTGTAAATCTACGCATCTATACGCTTTCTAACCATAAAATACCCAGATTGTTAGACGATTCTGATAAATCTATATTAATTTGTTATACATATCATGTAAATATAGATATTAAAATCCACAAACTTGTTTTATATAAAAACCTATATAACAAAACTGAATGTACAAATCAATCTGTAAATATAAAAATTTATAAAATGAATATCGAATTGTTGGCTGTGTCAGAATTTATATTTACCTTTGTAATTGCTTCAGTAAAGGCCTTTCCTGGTCTGGAAATAGTACATGTGGCATACCTCCACTCGCCAAAGGAGGTCAGGAGAACGATAGAATTAACATTCGCATACCATTTGATGATGTAATCCTCTTGTCCTGATGTGTGCTTTACATGCCTATGCCACCCCCTTACAATCTGTAACCCATCACTCTATTATATATATGAAGGACCGTATAATCCAGCTCATGCAGTCGCAGCACATGAACCAGCAGAGTTTTTCTAATTTTATCGGGATAAACCCTGCCACACTGAACAGTATCCTTAAAGAACGCACCCGCCCCACCCTGAACATCGTCGAGGCTATCTGTGAGAAGATACCCCGTGTCAGCATGATGTGGCTCATCAAAGGTCAGGGCGATATGTATATGCCCGAGCCTGCGGCCTCTGGTGATGGTGACGAGCTGTTGCCATTCACTGACGACGCTGTATCTGCCACTCCCACTCCTCCATCTTCCCCGTCAGGGCGAGAGTCACAGTACTCTATGGGCAGCCTCTTCGACAACCCAGAGGGACAGTCTTCCGCCTTGCAGCCGGCACAGCGATCCGTGCAGCGACCCATGCGCCAGCAAGTGCAGCAGGTGCAGGTTAATACGAAAAATATTGACAAGCAGCCACGGCGCATCACTGAGATACGTGTCTTCTATGACGATCAGACATGGGAGTCGTTCGTTCCGAAGAAGTGAGGCTCCTTATCATATACTATTCCATTTTCCCTACGATGTTTATGTTAATCAGGACATATCCCGCTAACGCCGTATTTTGGCTTCTCCTGCTCATTCTGTCTGCTGTTCCAGCCTCAGGGCAAGATGCCAGGGCTGCGTTCCGTGTCATGGAGTATAACGTCGAGAACCTATTCGACAGCGACCATGACAGCCTGAAAATGGATACTCAGTTCACTCCCGACGGCGAATACCACTGGACTCACGGACGCTACTGGCGCAAGCTCAACGCCGTCTCCCGTGCCATAGTCCTTTCCTCTACCGACAACTCCACGCTCCACCTTCCCGACGTTATCGGCCTGTGTGAGGTGGAGAACGACAGCGTCCTGACAGCCCTGACATGCCGCTCCCTGCTCCGTGGCGCGCGTTATGAGTATGTCATGACCTCCTCTCCCGATGTACGCGGCATCGATGTCGCCCTCCTCTACCAGCCCATGACATTCCGTCTCGCCGCCCACCACTCTCTGCGCATCGACCCTCTCCCGGGAATGCGCCCTACGAGGGATATCCTGTACGTCAAGGGCGAGACGCTTTATGGCGACCTTCATATATATGTCCTGCACGCTCCGAGCCGCAGCGGCGGCGCCAGGAAGACACGCCCATACCGCATGGCTGTGGCGCGGCGCCTCGTGGCGAGCGTTGACTCTCTATGCCGCGTCTCCCCCTCGCCGCGTGTCATTGTCATGGGCGACTTCAACGATTATTCTGATGACGAGGCTCTCTGCATCCTCTCCGCTGCCGGACTTGTTGAGGTCACGTCGTCTGGGCGCATCTCTCCCACACCTGGTGTCCGTGGAACATACCGTTATCAAGGTGTCTGGGGCAGCCTTGACCATATCTTTGTATCCTCTGCCCTTCTCCCTTTCTTCTCACGCTCGTATATCGCCGCCCCGCCTGAGCTGCTTGAGGACGACACCAAATATGGTGGTGTCAGGCCGTTCAGACATTTCCGCGGCCCTATTTACAACGGCGGTTACAGCGACCATCTCCCCCTGATAGCCGATTTCTCTTTCCGTTAGTCTGGCTCCACATTTTCTTGATATGATGGCTCTCATATATGATATTATTATGGAGTTTGTAAAGATATTTCTTGCTATTAAAGTGTAATGCTCTTCGCTCATAGGTAGGGTATATGATGTTTTCTTACCCGAAGTCTTGCCTATGAGCGGCCTGTATCCCCCGCTTTCGTAGATGACAGGCATAAACCCGGGAGATTTTCTTTGTTCTTGTAATGTGTTTATAACCAGCGTGTTATAAACTATATTATCCTTTCTTGCCCAATCTCTGCTGGCTATTCTTGCTTGATGGTTTCCTGAATGATATTCTTTCACGCCCTCAAAGGTATTGTTATGCCCCCCAAAAGATACTGAATAATCTCCCCAAAGATACTGAATGGGCATATAAGTAAAAAACTTTCATTCTTATGCCCTCATCTACGCTTCTGCATTTTCCTGTCTGCATTATCCGTATTCTCTTCTTTTCAGGTCTCTTTAGCACATGTTTTTGTTGTTTGAACGTCAGTTTTTGTGCATTTCCCATCCCTTTCGCGTCTTTTTCACTCCATATCATCATCCAGAATGTGATGATATGCCCATTCTGTCGGCTTTTATCGCCCGTTTCATGTCTCCCGCCGAATTGTATCATGTCTCCCGTGGCCTTACACTCTGCCACTATCTTCTGCCGCCCGCAGAACGTTCACGCGGAATATCACTGACGATAACCGTGGAAACACCTCTGTGAGCGCCTGAGGCCGTCTGTGTGAAACTCACCATTGCCCGTGTGCAGCGCTTTTCTCCCTCTTATGCATATGACAACATGAAGGGCTGGCTTCCCGTTTATAGAGTAGCCAGCCCTTCCGGTCGTCATGTTGGGGTACATTCCAGGCTATGTGATGCGTTTCTCGTTTATGGTCTTTCAGACATCCGCCGCCATGAATCATAACCAATCTTTGTAGTCCATTATCCGTTGTCGATACATTCCTCCACGAGCCTCATTATCTCTTCTGGCGCATCGACTATGCGGTGTCTCATCTTCTTGTCGTCGAAGGCTCTCAGATAGTTTATGGTATAATCTATGATGCTGTCTGAGAAAACACCTTTTGATGTGTATATCGTCCTGTCACGCTCCAGTTCGTCGGCAGCCTCCACACAGCACCCCGGCAGCTGTTCGAGCGACTCTTGCAGCTCGCTGTTGCCTTTCTTGTGTATATCAACACCGAGTCCGACGTATGTCTTCTCGGCGATATCGAGGGCGTTGTCCATCTCGAAGCCGTGTCTGGCGGCGCAGCAGAGCGCTGACATGAGGAGATATGTGTCGGCGAATCCGTCTGACGCTCTCCACTCGAATGTCTGCTTTATGCTGAAGTCGTTGTCTGATGGCTTCTCGTTAGGGTTCACTTTCCTAGCCATGTCCATCTGTGTTGTCCATCCTAACGGGACTCTCACGAGGGCAGAGCGGTTGGAGAACGACCAGCAGAGCGATGTCGGGGCCTCTTGGTTAGGCACAAGGCGCATGAAGGAGAGCGGGTGGGGATTGCCGAATGCCGGCAGCGAGGTGCCCGCGTCCATCCATCCTGCTATGGCCTTGCGTGCCGCATCGGTCAGGTTGCCATTCTCGAGCATCATCGAGTCGCCCTGTTTCGTCAGCCGGCAGTGGACATGCATGCCTGAGCCGGCCTTGCCTATCGTTATCTTCGGCGCGAAAGTCAGCTCCACGCCGTATTTGTATGCCAGCTGTCTCATAACCCATTTTGCTATGACGAGCTGGTCGGCGGCGTCCTCTATGTCGCATGGCAGGAACTCTATCTCGTTCTGCTCGTATATCTTGCCGTCCTTCGTGAAGTTGCCCACCTCTGAGTGGCCGTATTTTATCAATCCGCCACACTGGGCTATCATCCTCATGGCCTCCACTCTCAGGCTGGTGAATTTGTTGAAGGGCTCGCTCTCGTGGTATCCCCGCTGGTCGGCCACACGGTAGAGCTCATCCTCCTTGGCTATGACATAATACTCCAGCTCGCCCATTGTCTCCATTGTCATGCCTGTTGTCTCCTTGAACGCCTTGTGGGCTTTGTGGAGGATGTACTGTGGGCTTGAGGCGAAAGGCTCGCCGTCACGGTCCATGAAGGCGCAGAGGATATCTATCGTAGGTATCTCGCAGAAGGGGTTTAGGAAAGCGGTATGGTATCTCGGTATGACATAAAGGTCAGAGCGTCCTGCCTCGACAAACGGGAAGAGGCTCGAGCCGTCGACTCTCTCGCCAGCCTCAAGGAGTGTCGTGAGATGCTCCTCGCTGTTGATGACAAAGTTGAGGGTCTTGAGTCTTCCACCCCATCCGCAATAGTGGAAGTTGATGAATCTCACACCATTCTCACGGCAGTAGCGTATGATGTCATTACGGGTGAAGTCATGAGGCGACTTCTGTAGGTACTGAACCAGCACATTTGGGTTCATCGTGAAACGTGTTTTCATTGTTTATCGGTTGTTAAGATTATCGGCTTTAAGCCATGTTATGCAATTTTGGAGCAAATATAATGAAAAGTAACAAAATGTCAGATTAATTCCCGTGAAATATTGTTAACAGGTCAGTTCTGTAATGATTTTTTTACAATAATAGGCGTTTTTTCTGACATTATGGATGATTCTGAGGGTGCCAATCCATGTTTGTGGGTGGCCGTGCCTGTCGCCCCTCACCCTGTAGAATGGCAGGCAAGCTTGACGTCTCCGCTCTCACCTTGCGCTGACATCGCATAAGACAGGCTGCGGCCCGGCAATATCGAGGCAAGCTCTCTGCTGCTCTCACCTTGCGCTGACAATGTGCCGTGACTCAATGCTCCCACGGCTCATAAATGCCATATGTTCTTGATGTGTGCGGTCGTGAAACACTGAATAATATTGAAAAATATGGGTTTCTCTTGGCTGGTACATATATTTTGGCTATATTTGCATGCCCATTCGCTGTATCTCTGCTGTCAAAGAGTTATCGCCCTGACATCACGGCGTCATGGAAAAGCAGACTGGCGGCAAGGGCAATCCAGACAAATCATTTAACCACAACAACCTGCATATTATGGACCTTATACCAAGTTTTGCTGTCGATCATACCTTCCTGAAGCCCGGCATCTATATCTCGCGCCAGGACAATGTCGGCAGTGATGTCATCACGACATACGATATCCGCATGACAGCCCCTAACCAGGAGCCGGCTCTCGCTCCGGCCGCCATACACACTATAGAGCATCTTGTGGCGACATATCTCCGCAATGACCCTGAGTGGAAAGACCGTGTCGTCTATTGGGGGCCTATGGGCTGTCTGACAGGCAATTATCTTATACTCAAAGGCTGCTGGCCATGTACCGAGATACGCGACCTCATGCTTAGGGCCTTCGGCTATGTCGCCGGCTACGATGATGTCGTCCCCGGCACCACTCCCGCCACCTGCGGCAACTGTCTCCTCCACGACCTTCCCATGGCCCGGTGGGAGGCGAGACGCTATATCAGCCGGCTGACACATGAGTTCTGCTCTGAGTACCCCGGTGTGGCACGTCCGGCCGATGCCAACGGCAAGGAGTTCTTCGATGCCTGACACCCTCCACACTGTCCCATACCACACGTTTCAGCGCACGGCCCCCCGCAATCAAAACGCTACATGCGGTATGCCCTGAGCAAAATACATCCGGCAGTCTCGAACAGGGATTGGGCTCTTGATGTCCATATGAGCCGTTGTCTCTCTGTTCGAGGCTGCCGGATGTACGTTTTGTGTCTATGCTGTGGGGATGTCGGTTGTCATCCCTTTTCTTCTTCTTTCGGTGCGTTCCGTTTCCTCTTCTTGTCAAGTTTGTTCATCTCGTTCTGAGAGTTCCTTTCCCAGAATACACCGTCGGCATATCCCTGTATAGTCCTGTCCTTATCAGCGTTTACAAGTCTCTTGGCCGTCCACAGGCAGTATTCGCGGTCTATCTCTATCCCACAGAATCTTCTGTCAAGTTTTTTCGCCACTACGGCTGCTGTCCCGCTTCCGAGGAAGGGGTCCAGAATCCTGTCCCCGGGCTTTGACGATGCCAGTATCAGCTTTGCGTACAGCTTCTCCGGTTTCTGTGTGGGGTGGTCGGTATTCTCATGCATCGACCAGAACGGCACGCTTATGTCGTCCCAGAAGTTTGAGGGATGGGTCATCCTGAAGTTGCCCTCTCCGGTCTCCTCCCAGTCCTTCGGCTTCCCCTCCACCCTGTACGGAGCGTTGACCCTCCTTCTCATCATCACGGCGTTGACATCGAAGTGGTAGTTGTTCGGATTCTTCACCGCGAACCATATGTCCTCCATCGAGTTCTTCCAGTTATGCTTTGCTCCACGCCCTTTCTCCCTCTGCCATGATATGCGGTTCATGACGGTCATCCTCTCCTCTACCACCCTCTGTATCGATGCCGTGCACTTCCAGTCGCCACAGATATATAGCGACCCGTCGGGCTTCACCTTGTCACACACCTTGTTGAACCATCCTCTCAGCCACTCCTCATACTCTCCGCTTGTCATGGCCTCAAACCGTGTGCCGTTGAATGTCTTGTCGATGTTGTACGGAGGGTCGATGATGGCCAGGTCGAAGTATGCGTCAGGGATATCGTCTATACACTCCATCATGTCGGCGTTTATGACCATATCGTCCCTGAAACCCTCGCGGAGGTCGGCGGCGCTGCATAGATGTGTCGCCAGTGTCTCCCGCTCCTCCGCGGTCAGCGTGATGGTATGGTTTCGTCCTGCCCTATGTTTATTTGTTGTCGTCATAGTTGTGTTGTCGGGTGAGGAGACGGCAGCCGCTGTCCGGCTCGTGCCGTTGTCACCCGGAGTTAA
>JBJEAW010000120.1:0-27325 GCA_051869435.1 Prevotella sp.
ATCGGGCTATATAGTCTTCTTCATATTCTTGATATACAATATTAAACGTGCTTTCCGAGGACTTTGTGTAGAAGAATATCATATCATAGTTATTCCCATAATATTCAGAATCGCTATGTGCAGTACTTCTCTTCCATACAATCTCATTCCTGAAATTATCCTCCCCAAATATCTCATCCAAGAGAATCTTCACATAGTGCCCGATGTGATAATCCAGATGCACATAGATGCTTGCCGTTTCGCTCATCACGGCCTTTATTGCGACAAGGTTCTCGTACATCCAGTTGAGATACTTCTCCTTGTCCCATATATCGCCGTACATGGTCTCCTCAAAGGCTTTCAGCTCGTCGATGTCAAGCTCCGTCTCTGCCTGTGAGATGGCTTCCGCCACCTTGGGGTTGCGGCGCACATACACCTTCTTGGCATAGTCGGCGCCGCTGGCAAAGGGAGGGTCGATATACACGAGGTCAACCTTCACGCCCTGCTCCTTGAGGTAGGCACAGGCAGAGAGGCACTCGCCACGGATCACCATATTGTCGGTGTCCGCATCGCCCACCTTCTCTGTTGTCTCCACCTCATAGCAAGGCATACCACGGCGCAGACGGCCGCTAAGGTCATCAACGCCACTATAGCGTAGCGTGCGGTTGAAATTGTTCAGGAGGGCTTGTCCCTCGATGGGTTCTGGGAAGAACGGGATATATTTTACTGCCATTTCTGTATATTTTCGTTTTTTCGTGTAGGTTGGTATAGAAAAACAAATGATTCTTATCCAACTATCGCTTGTTAGCATAACTTGGACAAAAGCCGCTCTCTAATGAGAGCTTCACAGCCGAGGGGGGAGGTGTTGTCGGATTTCCTTCCAATGGCTGATGGTTCCAACAAGTTTACGAATGTGCTGACCTTGTGTTATGTGTCACATCCATTCTTTAATGAACCACCTTTGGAAGACGCGGTCAGAAAGTTTTATAGTCCCGTCAGGCATCTCTTCTATAATTTCTCTTTCCAACAATGCCGATTTAATTCTTGATATATTCGACTTAGTGCCAATAGTATATAGACTCCGTGCTGTCTTACTGCCGAAATCCTTTTTGAATCCACTGCAAAGGAGACGTATGAAATTCATCTGATAAGTGCTCATACCCCTTATTTGCTCAAGGAAATAGCTATGGCATTGGGATAGCAAGGCTATGCATCCTGATGAAAAGCTCTGCTCGTCCACTTCTCTTTCTGTCTCAACCATTACGTTCCATGCCAATTGCTGTACATACGATGAATGGTTGTCAACATAATCGCAGATACGGGAGACGAAATCGTCTGATATCCCGAGTTTGCGTGATTCAAACTTTTCTTTGATGAAAGGAATCCAATCTTCTGTCCTTATCGGTGAAAGCTCGTTGGTCTCTCCAAACTGATAGAAGGGCATGCGCTTGTTATGGAAAAGATTGTTCATCAGGTGTTTTTTGCTGCCATAGAGACAATACGACACATGTGTATGGTGTTGCCACACGCCACGCATCTTCTTCTGCAAGGCTAACGAGTCAGGCATCTCGCCGATTTGCTGGAATTCGTCAATGCACACTACAATATGTATACCCTTTTCGCTGGCTATTGTTTCCGGGAGATTCAATATCTCCTCGGGAGAATAGTTTTCTGGTGTGATGCCCAAAGCGATAGAATATTCGGACATTGGTTCCGGGCTGAATGATATTTTCGGAGACAGCCTTACTAAGAATTTCTTTACCATGTCCATTGCAAGTTCCATGCGTCCCGCCGTCTCCTTGATGATAGAAGAAGCGAAACGGTTGTAGAAATCATAGTCTGAACGGCAGTCATAGATATCCATCATCACGACTTTTATTTCCGGATTGTCTATCTCAGAGCGTACTTTCTTGACGAGTGATGTCTTCCCCATTCTTCTTGGTGATATGAGAATCACGTTTATACCGTTCTCGAAGTCCTGGCGAAGTCGCTTTGTCTCTTTCTCCCTGTCGGTGAAGTTATTGCCTTCAACCGACATTCCATATATGAAGGGTTTGTCCATGCGCAAGATATTGATTATTCAACTTTCGCAAGCAAAAGATTATGTTTGCAATAATCAGCCTGGAAGGCTGCACTAAGCGAAGCAATCGTAGCCCGGGACACAGTCCCGGGTTACAGAGAACAGGGCAGCTGTCTGGAAGACAGTACTATGCTGTATCTTCATTGAGGGCGAGGTACTGCCTTCCAGGCAGCCATTTAGTATCGACATACCGAGGGCTTCGCCCCCGGTTCTTCGCCTTTGGCTCAGATCGCAAGCGGAATCCGACACGCTTCGCTTAGTACAGCCTTACAGGCTGGTCGTGACATAATCTTTATAGTTTCCACTTATTAATCTCTTGATAGTCAACTTTGTTGGTTACCTGCGAAACTTGAATTGATTATTATTCTGCAAAGATAGTGCAAATGAGAGCAGAACATGCCAAGCTTGCTTGAGCATTTATGCCGAGTGCAGCCTATCTTCTGCAAAGATACATAAAAATAATGAAGGTTCACAACTTAATGAACCACAAAGTTGTGAACCTTGAATATTTTTAACCATTTTATCTCGTCCCAACAGTCCGCACAACTGGATTCTAACACTTCTGGGAAGCGAGAAGCGACACCTGTAAACGGATAATTCCAATTCATTGTTTATCATGAGTCTGTCGGGACGGGAATCACTTCTTCAAGGTTTGTGCTTTCTTATTGAAAGAATCTGTTGATGATGTCGTTTGTCTTATTGATGCGCTCGCGCTCGCTCATAGAGTCTTCAATATAGAGATAGTCAAAACGGCGGTAGCCAAACTTCTCCTCGTTCTGCCTGAGGAACTGCCCCTCGACGAATGCACGGCGGTCCTTAAACGCCTCGTCCTGAGCATAGAGCGCGCCCTTGGTCTCCACGATGAGCACCTTATGGATTCTGTCGTCCTGACGCTTCACGATGAGGAAGTCGGGCGTGTAGCGGCCTATATATTTCCACTGGCCGTGGGCGTTCTTCTTGAAGCAGTCGATGCGGAACTCCGTGAACTGCCCGTCGCCATTGTAATATACCTCCAGATTGTGCTCTTGGACGCATTGTAACGTAAGCACCTCATTGAGGAAGACCGTCTCAAAACGGCTGTCAACGTGATAAGGCAGATAGTGGTATGAGCGGTCTTTGTTAGGCTCGCTGCTGAACCTTGTCCTGAGCTGCTCTGCCATTGCGGTCTGCCCCATGGCCATGAGCCCGTCAATGATGGCTTGTGTCCTCTCATCCACGAGCACCTCGCCACGGTCTTCCTTAACGATGTTATCCACCTTGTCCCTGTCGGGGATATAGTCCTGCTCCTTTGATTTCAGCACTTCTATAGGAGAAAAGACAGTGTCAGCATGGATATGCAGCAGAGAGGCATCGGTATCTATGAGGTCTTCTTTTATATGAAGTATGCGCTTCTCGTAGAAAGCCTTGCGTATATTGGCGTTCACCCGTGCTATGTTATAGTGTGAACTGAACCGTGTCGTGCCCTCTCCATCGGTATAGGTGATGGCCTTGAAGATGGCCAGTAGGGCATCCTGCTGACTGTTGAGCTGCTGTATGGTAAGATTGCCGAAACTCTCCTTGGCAATGCGATAGAGCCACTGGTTGTAGCTGGTTATCTCACGGCCATGCTCCCCGTTGTCGGCAATGGTGCTTGTGCGCTGCAGGCCTTGGTTGGTGATTTGCCATTCGGTCACTACGGGGTTATCCACATGAGCTGGTTCCACGGCATGGGAGAGTTCCTCACGAGTGGTGTCGTCGGTGACAGGATGCTCTACCACTCCCGTACTCGTCACCCGCATCTGGTAGAACTCCACCTTGGGCAGATGAAGGTGGGCGGTGCGGTCATAACGGTTGAGCAGGATGGTCTCCTCACGCCTACAGCCCTGCTGGAACTCCTGTATGGAGATGTGCTGCTGCTTCTGCAACTGTTCGTCGAGATACTTGTAGTTCTCGCTGTTCATGTATATGAGGGCTGTCTCCCGGCTTGCGTCGGTCACCTCTCTCAGACAGCGGCATGATGTCTGTAGCACCATGTTCTTTGGGCAGTCTTTCTCCTGCGAGAGTATGATGCCCGTAAGGCTCTTACAGTCCCATCCCTCTTTGCCAATCTGTACGAGCAGCACGATGCGCACGCGCGACTGTGGACGGTCGAGTATGGCAAACTCCGCACGGGCTGTCTGCTGGGCAGGATATTGTTTGTTGCCATCATGGAATTTCAGCACAGCCACTGCCGGGTCGATGCCCTCTTCCGCGCATATACGGTTGACAAGCGGATAGATGACCGTTTCGAGCGTCTCAATGTTTCCGCAGTAGATGCCCAGCTTGGCGCATGTGCCGTCGGCATACACAGTGTCCTTATACAGGTGCAGGAACTCCCTTACACCCTTCTCAACTATCACCTCACGCTCGCTGCTGTCGCTCTTGACGACCTTCGGCACTTTGAGGAAATTGCCGATGCCCTCGGCCAACGGATAGTAGTTGGTGATGTTAGACATCTCGGTGGTGGCCACGCTTTGGGTGTCGGTCACGGCTATCTTGTCCTTCTTGTCGAGATAGGGAGTGCCTGAGAAGCCCAGCACGGTGGTGATGGAACCCTGGCTTGCCCAGCGGTTTACTACGGTACGGAGCTTTGCCTCGTCGTCGGTGGCGGATGATGACACATGGTGCACCTCGTCGAGGAGTATGGCGAGGTGTGGCAGTTTGCCTATCTTGTTGCGAAGCTCGTTGGCCACGCGGTCTTTTGCGTCGGGCGATTCGTCGTGGAAGTCAAACCATCCGTTCGCGCCTTTGTCTATACGGTCAAGTATCACCTTCTCGGCATTGGTCACTGCCACAAGCCCGAAGAGCTCGGCCAAGGGCTCATGTATGGCTATCTTCTGTACATTGGGATTCCTGGTGCGGTTTGACTTGTTGGCACTCTTGTTCTCGTCAAGCATCTCAAACTTCAGCTCGCGCTTCAGCTGCGAGGCTGCCGGCTCAGGGATGACCCACGAGGGGTCGAAGTCCTGAATGGTGCGGAGGCTCGGGATGACAGATGTCTTCAGTCCTGACGGCACCATGACCATGAAATTATGGGCAAAGGCCGGATTGTCAGGATCCTGCATGGCAAAATACAGGTCAAGATAAATGAATGCCGCCATGAGGAAGGTCTTGCCCGCACCCATCGGAAGGCTGAAGACATAGTCAGGGTAGTTGACACCATAGAAGATGCGGTTGAAGATGCCGTCGAAATCAATGTTATGAGGCTCTTCCATCACCGCCCGGCGCAAACCCTCGGCGATGGGTTTGCCCTTAGCATCCTTCAGCGATGCAAACTCATAGAGAGCCACAGCGGCGGCCGACTCCTTGAAGCCCCTGCGTGCCGCGGCCGACAATGGCATGTTGTCAATGTCAGCGTGGGTGAGCGTGTTGAACATGCCCTGCTTGAAAAGCGCGGCAAGCGGACGGTTCTGGCATTCTATTTTCAGATACAGATAGGTCTTGATGGCATCCACCTGAGCGTCACGCATCTTGCCCCGCTGCTCTATGTAAGCAATGAGAGGCAAGGCTGGGCAATGCTGAGTTGAGAGCCATTGGTCGCGCTTGCTGGTTATAATATTGTAGAACATTTTTATTCTTTTTATTATCGCCTATGACATGAGATTCATCTGAGGTGAGGTTGTTGATTTCCCTCTATTTCCCCAGTATCCCCTTTATCTCGTTCAGCTTGTTGAGGGCCTGGAGGGGGGTGAGGTTATCGACATCGAGGTGGAGGAGGGTGTCGCGTATCTGTGCGAGGATGGGGTCGTCGAGCTGGAAGAATGACATCTGGCGGGTGGTGGTCTCCTTCTTCCCGGCGATGTGGCGCACGGCTGTCTCGTCGCCGACGCCGCTGCTGTCCTTCTCCAGCTGGCGGAGTATCTCGGCGGCACGGTCGGTGATTGACTTTGGCATACCGGCTATCTCGGCGACATGGATGCCGAAGGAGTGCTCTGAGCCTCCCTCGACGAGCTTGCGCAGGAAGATTACCTTGTCGTCGGTCTCCATGACAGAGACGTTGAAATTCTTTATGCGGCTGAAGTGGCTGGCCATCTCGTTCAGCTCATGGTAGTGGGTGGCGAAGAGCGTGCGGGGCGTGACGGCCTCGTGCAGGTACTCCACGATGGCCCAGGCGATGGATATGCCGTCGTAGGTCGATGTGCCGCGGCCCAGCTCGTCGAAGAGGACGAGGCTGCGGCTGGTGGCGTTGTTGAGTATGTTGGCGGCCTCGGTCATCTCTACCATGAATGTCGATTCGCCGGCGGCGATGTTGTCGCTGGCCCCCACACGTGTGAATATCCTGTCAACAAGGCCTATCCTCGCGCTCTCGGCCGGCACGAAGCATCCTGTCTGGGCCATGAGCGTGATGAGGGCTGTCTGGCGCAGGAGGGCCGACTTTCCTGACATGTTGGGGCCGGTGATGATGATTATCTGCTGGCGGGCGTCGTCGAGGTATATGTCGTTGGGTATGTAGTCCTCGCCCGGCTCCATCTGTGTCTCTATGACGGGGTGGCGGCCGGCGCGTATGTCTATGGTGAGGCTGTCGTCGATGACGGGGCGTATGTAGCGGCGCTCAAGGCTGACGAGGGCGAACGAGAGGAGGCAGTCGAGACGGGCTATGAGGAAGGCGTCGCGCTGTATCTCGGGGATGATGGTCTTCAGGTCCTCGACGAGGCGCAGGTATATGCACTGCTCTATCTCGAGGATGCGGGTCTCGGCCGTGAGGATCTTTGTCTCATACTCTTTCAGCTCGGGCGTGATGTATCGCTCGGCCTGTGCGAGGGTCTGCTTCCTCGTCCACTCCTCGGGCACGATGTCGCGGTATGTGTTCCTCACCTCAAGGTAGTAGCCGAAGACGTTGTTATAGCCCACCTTCAGCGACTGTATGCCTGTCCTGGCGGCTTCGCGCTCCTGCAGCTGCATGAGGTAGTGTTTGGAGTCAGAGTGGAGTGTGCGCAGCTCGTCGAGTTCCTCGTCTATGCCGCTGCCTATGACGCCTCCCTTGGCTATGAGTAGCGGCGTGTCGGGGCGTATCTCGCGCTCTATGCGCTCTCTCATGTCGGTGCATGTCTCAAGCTTCGCGGCCGAGGATATGAGGGCGGCATAGTCGGTGGCGTGGCACGCGTCGCGCAGGGTGGTGATGGCGTCGAGGGCCTCGGCGAGCTGGCGCAGCTCTCGCGGGTTGACCCTGTTGACGGAGACTTTCGATATGATGCGCTCAAGGTCGCAGATGCGGCGCAGCTGCTCGTGGACTGTCTCGCGGAACTCTGGCGAGCGGAGGTAATACTCGACAGTGTTCAGGCGGTCGTCTATCTCGCGGCGGTCTTTCAGCGGGAATGTCATCCAGCGTCTCAGGAGGCGGCCGCCCATGGCTGTCTGTGTCCTGTCGATGACACTGAGCAGGGAGATGCCGTCGTCGGCCATGGGGCTGAGTATCTCCAGTGAGCGCAGCGTGAAGCTGTCGAGGCGCACGTAGCGGTCGGTGTCGATGCGCTGGAGGGATGTGATGTGGCGTGTCTCGGTATGGTGGGTGAGGTCGAGGTAGTGCATGATGGCTCCGGCGGCCTGGAGCCCGTTCTTCAGATGGTCCACGCCGAAGCCCTTCATGTTCCTCACGCCGAAGTGGCGGTGGAGGCGCTGCTCGGCTGTAGGGAGGCTGAACATCCAGTCGTCGAGGGGGTATGTGCAGAGGCTCTGCTGGAAATGCTGTCGGAAGTCTGTCTCGCGGGTGCGGTCGTAGAGCACCTCCTTCGGCTGGAGGTCGTCGATGAGCTTCGCGGCATAGTCGAATGTCCCCTCCCCGCACAGGAACTCTCCTGTCGAGATGTCGAGGAATGCCACGCCGACAGCCCCGCGGCCGAGGCTGAGGGCTGCGAGGAAGTTGTTCTCCTTCACCGTGAGGACATTGTCGCCCATGGCCACGCCCGGCGTGACAAGCTCTGTTATGCCCCGCTTGACGAGCTTCGTGGTCTTCTTGGGGTCCTCAAGCTGCTCGCAGACAGCGACACGGCATCCCTGGCGGACAAGCCGGGGGAGATAGACATCGAGGGCGTGGTAAGGGAATCCGGCCATGGCGTCACCCTTCGACGCCCCGTTGTTGCGGCGTGTGAGTGTTATGCCGAGTATGCGTGATGCCTTCTCAGCGTCGTCGCCGTATGTCTCGTAGAAGTCTCCACACCTGAAGAGTATGAGACAGCTGGGGTTCTCAGCCTTGAACTGGTAAAACTGTTGCATCATCGGCGTCAGCTCGCCGGAGGGTTTCTTTGCCATGGTTATTTGAGGTTTTATTTTTTTTTATTTTATTAGGGTTGGGGGGCCGGATGTTCCGGGGTCTCCGGATGTTCCAGATGTTCCGGGTTATCCGGGGATTCCAGATGTTCCGGGTCTTCTGGATAATCCGGAGTTTCCGGGAGACCCGGATAACCCGGAGACCCCGGAATATCCGGGTCCATCCCACTGCTTAACTACAAAGATAGCGTTTTTTTTCCACACACCAAAATTATTATATTATCTTTTTAAAATAAATAAATATTACTATGATAATGATGATAGTATGTGGATAACGTGCATAACACCCTTTCCCCTCCCCCACCCCATGCCTTAACCTGTTGTCCCTCACGCTGTAATGTCCCGCGGGGGCGACATCCGTATAATTGTGCAAAAGACGTGTAAAACCCTCCCGCAACCTGTGGGGTTATCCACACAGCCGTCCCGTCGTGATGAGTGTGTGGATAACCCTATATATTTTCCACACCCTTATCCACACCTTTTCCACGGTTTCCGGCCAGTTATCCACACCTCTCCGCCGCCATATCCCCGCCCTTCTCTTTGGCTGTTCCCTAAGCCAATCCGTACTCCCTGAGGCCGCCATACAATACATTTCGCCGCCCCATCCGCTATCTCCCGCCGCCTCATACGGTATGTTTTAAAATGAATAATCTTCAACCTATATAGGTTGAAGATTATTATCTCGCAGAAATGTGTATGTGCAGAAGACCACTAAACAATAATTAAATAGACTGTATATAAACGCCTATACCTATCATACTTAATCATAGCCAATGAATAGCCGAATTTTTTATTTCCTCAAACCACTCGGCCTCGTCAGCGCAAGATTTTATCAATTCTTTTGAATGTTCGAAGAATCGTTGTACTTGCTGTGGGTTGGGAGTATAACTGGCTTTATAGCTGTCCTCCAACATCTTCCTGAAAATTTTTATAGGCAAGGGTACTATTACTGACCGACCTCCATAATAAGAGATATTCATCGTATGGAGGGCATAAAAATGAGCAATACATGCATTGTTAATGGTAGGTGCGACAAAGAGACAATAGCATGGCTTGCCGCTTGCGCTCTTTAGCTTTCCGAGATGACGGCTTACGGGCTCCCCTTCCATCTCATATTGTGTTTGACCATTTGCCATAGTCACCTCTACACTCAGCATATAATCTCCATAGTCACACACTATGTCTGCCATGTTTCCTTGTGCTGTAGATAGAGGTCTCCCGTAATCGTCAAAATTAAGATTTGCCTTTATGTCACCTCCATCAAGCATTGTCATTGCCCGCCATGTGTTCCATTCAAGCATAAGTGGAGCATCATAGAGTGTGCCGGCTTCTATCTGCTCAAACATATCTTGGATATCGTCATAAAGCTTATAGTCCTTAATTTCTTTTATTTGCATCTTGATGGTATCACTTTTTCTCTTTTCAGTGAGTGTATCAAGTAAGTCTTTCAGCTCATCGATTGTTAAAGTCTCGGAAATCTGCACATTTGGAAAATCAGTTTTTATGCGCTCTATCAAACGGCTTCTATTGTCAGTGAGGAGTTTTGGCAGCGTAATATCATGTAAATAAGCATTGTATTGTGCTTCATTATCAATAAAGCAAGGCTCGCGGTCTATATTCTGGAGAATATAATCCACATCCTTTATGCGCTCAGGAATGATACTCAGGGATTTTCCGACATGAGAAACATTGACAAGTCCTGTAGCCCGTAAATAGCGGAAACAAGCGTCTGCGTAGTCACGCATATTGTTCGCTTGAGTTTTAATGAATTTTTCAATAGACTTGTCTCTGCTTTCTCGCGTTTTAGTGTCTCCACTCATTATTCTGTCTGCATAAAGTTCCTTCAGTTCAGAATAAAGATAATTCGCTTTGAATTCACGATAGCTTCCGCTATTTCTGGTTTTTGCAATTCTAAACTGCTTGATTTTCTCAACAATGCTTTCAAAATCATGCCAGTCAGTAAGTTGCATACCGAATACTTGTAATTCGTCAAATTTCAAAGTTCCTAATGTACGTACAAGGCGAAGCATCTCCAAATATGGCTTTATGCAGAAGTGTGCTGCCTTTGCCGATGGCTTGTGAAGGGGCGACGGCACTTGGAATTTAAGCATTTGACGCAACAAAACCTCGTCTTTACGCTTGGAGTTTATCAATGCTTGCCCGGCGGAGGTAAGAGAAATTGTGGGTGAAAGAGATACAAATCCTAATGCCTTTGGCGCCCTGTTTATTCTATCGCGAGCACTAAAGTCAGGATTATTTTTTCCTTTTCCATTGAAGAAATTCTCTTCTCTCAATATCTCCATGAACGCTATTTGCGTTTCTTTTTTCCATTTTTCACCCTCAAAATGTTCATTTAAGAGTTTAATCTCGGGAATCATCTTCGCCGGAGTACGTGGAGAAGTTGTAAGAAATAATGTCCGGCTATCAACTCTTGCCATATTCTTTCTTTGGTTCAAATAAGCTTAATTGGGCTGTTTCGGGTTCTTTATATGCGTATGGGATTGCTTCATGAATATGAATATCATCCCATTCTTTTCTATAGTTAGCCACGACAATATGCTTGGCGGCAGCCTTAAAACGGTTACGGATGTTAACGGCATAATTTTTATCATACTCGTCCACTATGAAATTTCCATAGAGTTCTTCTGTTAATGGAGTTTTTCCAATAACCATCATCGCTTTGCATGGAAGATTTGCAAAATCATTAGCAAGCCGGCGATGACTGTCCTCGTTGAACCCATCCTTATACTCCTCATTTCCATAATCGGAAAAAGCGCAATCATAAGGAGGGTCAAGGAATATGAAGTCATCTTCATTACACATGTTGAATATCTCGCTGTAATCAATATTGAATAACTGTGCTCGCTGTAATAATCGATGATGGGAGATGGATACTGAACTGGTATTCAAATGCTGATAACGGCCAAAAGGAACATTGAACTCACCTTTGGCGTTATATCTTATCATGCCAGAATATGCCGTTTTATTTATATAGTAGTAAAGCAGGGCGTCTGAATAAGATTTTGGCACTAAATCATTGAACATAGCGCGTAATTGATAATAAATATCCTCGTTCTTATCTTCCACTCGCTCTTCTGGATGCAGGGCTTTAAGAGCGTCAAACTCTGCACGGTTCTTTGTGTAAATAGCCTCTACTTCGTCAAGTTCTTTTCGCAAGTTTGCAAAATCATCGCGTACGCCACGGTAAAACCCCATCAATTTGGTATTGATGTCGTTTATGATTGCCTGACGTGGCTCTAAGTAGAAGAACAATGCGCCACCGCCAAAAAAAGGCTCGACATATCGTCCGGAAAATCTGGGAACATGCCACATTATATAGGGTATTTCCTTTGATTTCCCGCCTCTATATTTTATCATTGGTTTCATATCGAAATATATTTTGCCGCATTAAGTAATGTTCCAAAAAATAACACCCTAAGTATTTGAGTTTCTTTTCTGGTATTTCCTAACCATAATATGAATATAGTTATTTTTATGCTGCAAATATAATTATAAATATTCTAATATTCAAGCATTTTATATAATTTATTCCTACAGTTGGCTGTTTTCTGTTCCTGTCGGGAGGTTGTAAAAATTTTCGACCTGTACGGTTGAAAAATTTCCTAATTGAGGTGTGGTATTACCGCACCTCTTTTTTTATTACGCAGTGTCCTCATTTTGTAGAAAAAGGATAAAGGCGAATATTGTTCTGTGTTGTGTAGTGTGATAGTGATGATGGTGGTGGGCATGGCGTATAGTGTGGAGGATGAGGGGGTTAGGAGGGGAGTGAGATGGGTGGATATACTTATGGCTGTCATATTGTGAGATATATTTGGAGATATGTAGTGATACACATCTTGATACATAAGAAGCTTGATTTCGCTTTCGGAATGTTGTAACTTTGCACCCGGAAACAAGAACGAGGGTTCTCTCCCCGGCTATCTCTCCTGTCGTAGGGCGGGGACGCTCGGGGAACATAATGATAAGACAAACGAAACAGAACGAAAACACACAGGAAATGAACACTACTACCATGACAAGCACACCACAGATTGTCTCTGCCCAAGCGCAGATGGCTGGCGGGAAAAGCACACCACAGATTATTTCTGCCCAAGCGCAGCTGGCTGGCGGGAAAAACACACCACGGATTGTCTCTGCCCAAGCGCAGCTGGCTGAGGAGGCAAGTACACCACAGATTATCTCCACCCCGCCGCAGCTGGCTGAGGAGAAAAGCACGCCACGGATTGTTGACGACATACAGCTGTCGCCGCACTTCAGGCTCAGCGAGATGACACGCTCGGCGACGGCCATACGGCTTAACATACGTAACGAGGCTGACGCTCTGGCCATCACTAACCTGCGGCTCTTGTGCCGCTTTGTGCTGGAGCCGCTGAGACGGCGCTTCGGCGTGATAAGGATCACGAGCGGGTTCAGGACGAAGGCTCTCAATGAGGCTGTCGGCGGGGTGGAGTTCTCACAACACCGTTTCGGGCAGGCGGCGGATATCTATGTGACTAACCATGAGGTGGGCCGCAAGATGTTCTTCTTCATAAAGGAGAACACACCGTTCGACCAGCTGATTTATGAGTACCGCGAGAGCGACGCGAGCCAGTGGCTGCATGTGTCGTACAATATCGACGGGGGACGGCGCGAGGCATTCATGAATTACAGGATGAAGCGGTGAGGGATTTTTTCCCCGACGGGAGGGCGGTGGGATTCGATGGATTCAGGAATTAGATAATTATATGATTTCAGGGATTCGATAATTCGATAATTCGGGAAAAGAATCGATGATTCAATGGATTCAATAATTCGGGAATTTTTTTATCAACCTTTTTTATTAACCTTTTAAAAACACACAAAGAATTATGTCAGTAATGTACAAGCTTTACAAGATGGTGCGCACGTTCAAGGACGGCCGCACCGACACTTCTAACGGTAAATGGTTCGGCCGCGCCATACGTGTCGGCACTGTCGAGACGGCTGATCTCGCGGAGATAATACAGCGCAACTGCTCGATGAAGAAATCTGACGTGCAGGCCGTGCTTACTGAGCTGGTGGAGGTGATGACCGACAAGCTCCAGGAATCTTACGCTGTGAAGATAAACGGCCTCGGGACGTTCAAGGTGGGCATATCGACTAAGGGTGCGAACACCCCGGCCGAGTTCAGCGTGACGAAGAATGTTGTGGGCACCCACATAAACTTCGTGCCGTCATACACGGTTGATGTCTCTACGGGCCGCCGCACCCAGGCGCTCCTTAACGGCGTGAAGGTGGCTGAGACTGCCAAGAACGCTGTCGATGTCGTCGAGGAGGCGTGACCGGCCTGAAGGGCGCGGAGGTGAATGATGATGGCGCCATGGGGGGGTGCTGATGTCTGTAGCGACGGACAACGGTTTTTTCCCCCCTCCACTGGCGGCCATCATACAGAGCCAGCCGGATGAATATCAACTAAAAAAAGAAAACGGGGCACTCGGAAAATCCTGTGTCAACTGGAAAGACAAAAACCGAAATACACCCCTTGTGCTTGATGCGAGATGTCTCTTGCGAGCCATCGATGATGTAGCTGTCTGAAAATCCTTGAGCAAGCTCAGATATTTTCATCCAGCCACATCATCACCCTATCGGGTTTTTGCATCAATCACAAGGCGATAAACATCCATCGGCTCTGCGATCGACTTGCACAGCATTTTTTTTTTTTATCGCCTTGAAGAGGATGGTGGCCTTCTGAAAGAAGGTGGTGTAGGGCTTCTGCTTGGGGCGTTAAGAGCTTGCTCTTATAAGACCTAAGCGGAAGACTGACACCAGGGGCTCTGCCCCCACATACTCTTCAAGGGGTTTATAATGGTTTTTGTCATTCGTACTGACACAGGGTTCTACTGGTAACCCAAGAAAACTAAATATATATTACTTATGAACAAGAAGGAAATCATAGCAAAGGTAATCCAGTTTCTCGTCACTGTCCTCTCGGCCGTCCTGACCACTTTCGGCCTTCAGGGCACGATGTAAGTCAAGCTGAAAAAAGATGATTCCCCCACCAGCCCGTCAGTCTCAGTGGCGAAGTTGGTGGGGGAAAGTGTCGTGGGTGAAAAGTTTTTAGGTAGAAACATGTATGGGGTCAACCGAACAGGTCGTCCATGGTCAGTTCATTCTGTACTATACCGCTGTGTGAGTTATGTCTCAGTCCGAATGTTGTGATAAATGTTATAAGGAGGCTCTTCTTTGTTTTTGTGACTGTCTTGAATAGGGCTGAGCGCTCGCGTAGTGTTTTCTCATAATCATTGTCTATAGTGAACTCTTCTGACGCATATTTTATCTCACATATATTAATGGCGTTGTCTGCCCGGTCGATAAGCAGGTCTATCTGTCCACCTTTCCATTGTGTACCGTCTTTTGCGACAAAAGGTTTTGATATCCATGAGTATGCGTTGCATAATATGCCTGAGATGCCCAGTGCCTTCTTTATCTGTGTCAGATGGTGTAGGCATACCTGCTCGAAGGCATATCCGCTCCAGGCTCTTCTGCTGCTCTCGCCGCGGTTGTTGCTCCAGAAATGCTCGTCCTGTCCGCTGTTCTTGCTGACATAGCGCAGATGGAATAGTGAGAAAAGGTCGGTAAGCTGGTATATCGCTTCGCGCTCAGATTTCCCTATGGACGTATATCGGCGTATAAAGTCGCATACAAGCAGATTGTCAAGAATCTCTGTCAATTTCCCTCCCTCTCCGATTTTTGTCGCGCATAATATCTCTTGTCTTGTCATGCCGCTCATTTTTGTTGACAATGTCTCTATGACACTACGATAAAGGGTTGAGTTATTGAACAATGACCTGAAGAGGAAATCAAACTCACCCCTCAGAGGCGCATTCTGCGAGAAGAATAGTCTGTCGATGCAGATATCAACAGGCACACCTTTCTCTATCATGTTAAGATAATACGGTATGCCTCCCATCGTCATATATATGTCCAGTGTCTGGCGGTGGCTTATTTCCATTCCCTTCACTATATTCAGGTATTCTTCTGTCTCGGCGAGTGTGAAAGGGGCTATGTGTATGGCACGGCTCACTCTGCCGTACAGCCCTCCCTTATCTCCGATGATATTTGTCATCATCCATGTTGTAGCCGAGCCGCATACGATAATCTTGATGTTGTTCACGGTCGATGCCCAGTCGTTCCAGAAATAGCTGAATGCTGAGATGAAATTACTCCTGTGGGTATCCATCCATGGCAGCTCGTCAAGAAATATTACCAGCTTGTCTTTCTTCAGGCTCTCAAGATATTCGCGCAGGCTGTCAAATGCCTCATACCAGTCTTTTGGTCTTTGGATATGGTGTCCTGAATATCTCTCCAGATTCTTCCTGAACTGTTCGAGCATGACAGAGCGGCTGACATCATAAAGACCTGTGAACGAGAAAGCGAAGTCATCGTTAAAGGCTCGCCTGACAAGAAAGGTCTTTCCGACACGGCGTCTTCCATAAATGGCTATAAGCTCAGACTTACTGCTGTTGCAGTAGTCATTAATGATTTTCTGCTCGTATTTCCTGCCTATGAGTGTATTTGCGTCTATCATATTTGTTTCTAATTTCTAAATATGATACAAAAATACAATAAAAAAATGACAAACGAATCAGCTATTGTAGTTCCTTAAATACATTTTTTAATATATTTAAGGAACAAGATTCAGCTATTATCGTTCCTTAACTATATATTTTTATATACTTAGGGAACAAGGTTCAGATATTGCTGTTCCTTAACTATATAAAATAATATACTTAGGGAACAAGATTAAGGGTATACATCTCACACATTTCTGTCATGTACGATGCGTGTGTGTGTATTGGTGGCGGGAGGGTGTTGACTGTGTGGTGTCTCTACATTACAGCTGTCCTGACTCGACGAGGCGCGCTATGCGCTCGATGTCGGCATCCTCAGCGTTTGTCTCCGGCTCGTATGTCTTCTTGAGCGACGCGCCGAAGGTCCATGCGAAGACTTGGTAGAATCCGGCCTTCAGCGGGCCTATGAAGGCGTTGATGAGCTCGTAGCCTGACGAGTGGCACTCGCGATAGACGAGCTTTATGAGTAGCTTGCCCTGTGTCAGTGTGAGACGCTTCATCTTCGGCGTGTACTGTTGTTTCACACCTTTCTCCACGAGTTTCAGATGCTCGTCGCGCTCGCGTTTTGTGGGGAGTGTCTGGAGATACTCGTATGTCTCCATCATTATCATCCTCACCTCCTTGGCTATGGGTAGGACGCGTTTCACATCGCGCATGAGGCGTGTGTAGCGGACACGGTCTTTGGCCGATGAGAATTTCTTCGGCGGATAACAGTATATGCGGTTCATCTCGACATACTGCACCGAGTCGCCGTCGAGCAACACCTTGCCCACACGCATCGTGGGGAGGAATGTCGGCGACCCGCCTATCTCTTCTGTCTCTGTCTTCTGGGCTGAGACGGTGAGGGAGAGGAAGAGTGTGAGGAGTATGGATATGTAACGTATCATTGTGGAGTGGTTATGGCCAGGGAGGGTGGATGTTCCGGGGGTTCCGGATAAACCGGAGGCTCCGGGTCATCCGGAATATCCGGAACCTCCGGATAACCCGGAAAAAGAAAAAACCTCCCTCTTGCTGACGCTTACTGGTATATGAACTGTATGACGGCCTGCCCGGCGGCGCGGAGTGTCTCGCGCGAGATATGGTCTATGGTGTCGCTGACGGTGTGCCATGTCAGTCCGAACGACGACTGCGGACAGTCCTTATAGTAAGGTATGATGTCAACGCACGGTATGCCCGCGATGTTGTTTACAGGGACATGGTCGTCAGTGACATACCCTCCCATCGCTTTCGGGAAGAATGCCGCTACGCCAGCCGCCTCCGCCGCCTGCCATACGCGTGAGGTGAGGTCGCCCGCCAGCTCTACCGACATGCCTTCCTGATAGAACTTGGTGCCCTCGCCGCCCACCATGTCGAGGAGTATGCCACATGTTATCTTCACGGGGTATCGCCCGGCGGCATACTCTGAGGCCCAGTGTTGTGCGCCGAGGGCCCAGGGGTCAGAGACCTGCGACTCACCCTCGAACCATTGTGGCGTGCCATAGTCCTCAGCGTCGAAGCATACGAAATCGACGGCCATGCGCGCTGTGTCGGCCTGTGAGAGGAGCCTCGCCACCTCGAGCATGACAGCTATCCCCGACGCCCCGTCGTTGGCGCCCATGACAGGAGTCTTGTGATTCTTCTCGTCAGGGTCGTTGTCTGCCCACGGGCGGGTGTCGTAGTGTGCGCAGAGGAGCAGGCGTGGCATATCGGGCGCGGCTCCCTGTGGGGTGTAGCGGGCTATGATGTTTGTCGATGACAGCATCGTGCCGTCATAGCCTTTCAGGCTGGCCTCCTGGAACGCTACCTCCATGCCGTGGCGGCGGAACTCGCTGGCTATCCAGTCGCGGCAGTCATCGTGGGCCTTGGTGTTCATCGTGCGTGGCCCGAAGTCACACTGGCGCGAGCAGTATGCATAGGCCGAGTCGGCGTTGAAGACAGGGCCGCAGGGCTGGAGCGTGGCGGTGTTGTCGGTTGTGGTCTTCGTATGCTTGCACGATGTCAGCGACATGGCGCAAAGAAGCATCAGAAGGTATAGTATGCGTGACATGTTTTTTTTGTTTTATTGTTATCGGGGGTTCGAGTATTCGGGATTTTGAGTTTTCGATTTATCGAGATTTCGATGTATCGGTTTTTTAGGGTGGGAAATTATTGTTTGTTCTCAGCTGCCTGGCAGAGTGTCATGACGCGCAGCCAGTTCTTTCCCCACAGCTTCTCTATGTCGCTCTCGGGCATGTTATACCTCAGCAGATGGCGTGTGATGTTAAGCAGCTCTGAGGCCGAGGCGAGCCCTTTCACGCCTCCGTCGCCGTCAAAGTCGGTGCCTATGCCGACATGGTCTATGCCCATGACATCTATGGCATGGTAGAGATGGCGGAAGAAAGTGTCTATCGTCGCCTCCTCGCCTTCTGGCGCGAGGAATCCGTGATAGAGCGTTATCTGCATCACGCCGCCCGCGGCGGCGAGGGCGCGCATCTGGTCGTCAGTGAGATTGCGGGGATGGTCGCAGAGGGCGCGGCAGCAGCTGTGGCTGCACACGACAGGCGTGGAGGACAGCTCCAGAGCCTGGTAGAACGATGTCTCGGCGGCGTGGGACATATCGACCATGATGCCGAGGCGGTTCATCTCGCGGATGACATCACGCCCGAAGGCAGACACTCCGCCGTGGGTCTGGCAGCCGCGGGCCGAGTCGCAGATGTCGTTGTCGCCGTTGTGGCATAGCGTGATATACGTCACGCCACGCTGGCGGAAATGCTGCAGCTGGCGCAGGTCGTGGCCGAGGGCTATACCGTTCTCTATGCCGAGGATGATGCTGTGACGCCCGGAGCGCTTGTCGCGGTAGATATCGGCCGGGGTGCGAGCTATGGAGAGATGGGTCGAGGCACGGCGGCAGATGTCCTCAATCTTGTTGAAGATAAGGTCGGCATAGGCCGTGGGGCCATCGACAGGATAATCGACACACTCGCTGAAGCGCTGGCCCAGCTTGGGCTGTGGCAGATAGCAGACCATCTGTACAGCGTCAATGCGCCCCTCGTCCATCTTGTGCAGGTCATACAGTATGCGGCTGTCACGCTTCAGGAAGTCAACACCCTGGGCGAAGAACATCGGCGTGTCACAATGGGAATCGACCGTCATGATGCGGCGGTGGAGAGCCTTCGACGCGCTGAAGAGACGCGCCTCAGAGACTAACCACTGGAAGACGGGCAGCCCCTCACGGCCCATCTGCTCGGGATGCCACTGCACACCGAGGATGCTGTGGCCAGAGACACACTCCATGGCCTCGACAATGCCGTCGGCCGAGCGTGCCGCGACACGGAACAGCGGGCCCGCGTCATCGACAGCCTGGTGGTGGAAACTGTTCACATAGCGCGGGAAGAGGCGTGAGGGGCGGACACCATTGCCCAGAGTGCCATAGACACTCCCGTCGCCCTCCCCCGCCGGTTCTGTGACGATGCTGTGGGACGGCTCGTGTTTCGGGGCGTCCTGGCTGTGCTTTATGCGTGAGCTGATATCCTGGGCCACATGGCCGCCGAAAGCTATCGCCAGCGTCTGTATGCCACGGCAGATGCCGAGGACGGGTATGTTGCGGTTATAGGCCAGGCGCGAGAGGATGAGCTCAAAACGGTCGCGCGGGGGATTGATGGAGCCAAGTCCGCGGACAGGCTCCTCGCCCATCCACAGCGGGTTATGGTCGCTGCCACCCGTGAGGATTATGCCATCGACAATGTCAAGGAGGGCGGCACACTGGCCGACACTATCTGTCGGGCAAAGCATGACGGGCAGTCCGCCAGCCTCTGTTACCTGTGAGAAATAAGCCTGGCGATGGGCATAGTCCTCGCCCGAGACATTCGACGTGATGCCTATGACAGGCCGCCGTGACGCCTCGGGATAGGCCGAGTATGCCTCGCTGATGATATTGTCAATGGAGAACGACGCCGTGGGGCATACATCCGCCTGGCAGCCGGCAGACAGTCTGTTGCCATCGGCCTGGGGAGCCTGTGCGCCACCCGGCCTTCTGTCCGTGCCAGACATCTCTGTGAGACTTTCCGCCATGACGTGTGCGCCTCTCCGTCCGCCTCCCGGTGTCTGCACAGGGATGTCGGTGTTGGCGGGCGACGCCTCGCCACGCGATGACGACGGCGATATCGACTTTAATATGTTGTGTATCATAGATGCAATAGGTAGGCTCTATAAAAACATCACGTGGAAGATATTATAGAACCTACCTATGGGGGAATACTTGGAATTTTTTTCTTTGGAAGAATGTAATGGAGGTGTGTGTGTGAGAAAGGTTACTCCTCTGTGCTGACAGGCACCTCACGCTTAATGGACTGCTCGAGGCTTATGAGTGTCTCTGTCGATACCACGCCGTTGATATTCTGCAGCTTGTCGTTCAGCAGCTCCATCAGCTGCTCGTTGTCGCGGGCGTAGAGCTTTATGAGCATGGTGTATGAGCCGGTGGTGTAATGGCACTCCACCACCTCAGGTATCATGGCTATCTGCTGTGCCACCTCACGGTACATGTTGCCTCGCTCGAGAGTTATGCCGACATAAGTGCATGTCGCGTACCCGAGAGACTTCGGGTTGATGTTGAATGAAGATCCTAATATGACACCTATCTCTATCAGACGCTGCACACGCTGATGAATGGCCGCGCGGGACACTCCACACTCTGCCGCCACATCCTTGAAAGGCATACGTGCGTTCTTTGACAATATGTTAAGAATCTTTTTGTCAAGAGTGTCAATCTTCTCAATTTTCTGCATACTGGTATAACTATTGGTTATTGTTGGTTATTTTTCATTTTGTCACAAAAGTACATATAATTACTGATATGTCCAAGGATTTTAAGAATTTTTGCCATTATTAATTGACATTATGAACTGATAATGCATAATATTATATGTTTTTTACGACTTTTTGATATTTAATTCACTTCTGACACATCTTTCAGGTGACAGTCAACGTATTTATTAATCACAGAAAAGAAAAAATCTGCCGTCACGATATCCGGCGGCGTGGGGATAATCGTGACGGCAGAGAGAAAAGTGGATGAGGCAGGATTATATGTTTATTGAGCCTGCCATAAGGATATAAGGCTTAACGGTAAGCCTCGTTCTGGGTTATGACGCCAGGGTTCTGGTCGATGACAGTCTGCGGGATAGGGAGCATGAGCTGGTTGGCGTTAGAGATGACGCCGTGCTCTTTCGTACACTTGTTGATGACATCCATCGCTGTGCCGTGTCTGAGGAGGTCGAACATGCGGTGGAACTCACCCGCGAACTCTACCTGCTCCTCGTGCTGGAGCGCCTCAAGGCTGTACTGTGCCACAGGCTTCAGTCCGGCTCTCGCCCTCACCTCGTTGAGATACTTCACATCGCCGGTGGCCTCAGAGAGCATGAGCAGCACGTCAGCATAGCGCAGGATGATGAAGTTGTTGTCGGCAGCCTCTGTCAGACCGTCAATCTCAGCGTTCGTGTCGCGCCATTTCACGAAGAACTTGTCAGAGACGAAGTCGCCGTTGGTGTTGACATATCCGCTCTGGAATGTGGCGTCCTTGCGTTTGTCGCCGGCCTCGAAGGCGTTGGCGAGGTCTTCTGTCACCTGGTTGACACCCATGCCCCATTTTGTCAGGCAGCGGTTGTCGAGCGGCGAGAAGAGAGCCCAGTATTTGCTGTAAGGATTCGATTTGCCACCGAGATACTGCACCTCGAAGATTGACTCATTGCAGTTCTTGTTGGTGAGGTCCCACAGGCGTGTGTAGTCGCTCTCGAGCGTGAAGCGTCCGTAGAGGGCGGTGAGTATGGTCTTGGCGTTCTCTATCTGTCCCATGGTGAGATAAACCTTGGCGAGGAGTGTGTTGGCGGCCTCCGAGCATGCCGCGCCCTTGAAGCGTGCGTTCTGCTTTGACGGGAGGTTGGCGGCAGAGAATTTGAGGTCTTCGACGATAGCGTCATACACCTCGGCTGCCGGTGTGCGGCCTATGCCGTATGACTCGGCCACAGTGACAGGCTTCAGAACGAGGGGCACATCGCCCCATGCGCGTACCATGTCGAAGTAGTATAGGGCGCGGAGGAAACGACACTCGCCCTCGATGACCGCCTTCTTGTCGAACGACGCGCCGTCGAGCTTCGAGATGACATTGTTGATCTTGAAGAGCGACTCGTAGTATGTGTTCCAGAACTCGAGGACGATGGCGTTGGCCGTGGTGAGGTTCTGGTGTTTCGTAAGTGCGTACTTGTCGTTATAGTCGCCGGCTGTCTCGTTACAGTATGCGTTGTCCGACGCACACTCGCCGTAGTAGGATGGCAGTGACTGTGGGCCGTAGATGGTGTAGAGCGTGTTATAGACAGAGTTCATGGCTGTCTCAAACTCCTCCTCGCTGCTGTAGAATCCGTTCTCGTTGGCCTGTGAGATAGGCGAGAGGTCTATGAAGTCATTACACCCCGACAACATGATGACAAGAGCGGACATGAGGATATATTTTATTCTTTTCATAGATGTATGCTTTTGGTTTGTATGTGTTTATTTGTCTGGGATAGGGAGGGGGTCAGAACGTCACGTTGAGGCCGAATGTGGCGGAGAATGGTGTCGGGTAGGCGCCATAGTCGTAGCCCACACGGTAGCCTGTCTGGAAGGTGCTGCCCTCAGGGTCATAGTTGCGGTAGTCTGAGAAGACATAGACATTCTCCAGGTTGACATATACTCTGATGTTTGAGAGGCCGATAGAGCGTACGAGCGACGACGGGAAGGTGTAGCCGAGGCGTATGTTCTTGATGCGCACGAACGAGCCGTCCTCAACCCAGTAGCTTGTGCTCTGGCCGCGGATGCCGGTATATACTGAGCGTGGCTTAGGTGTCATGCCGTCGCCGGGGTCAGCGTCTGAGCGCCAGTAGTTGGCGGCCGAGGCGTAGAGGTTACGGTTGCCGTTGAACTCGCCGAGGAAGCGCGCGTTCTGGTTCATGATCTCGCCGCCCTGTGAGCCTGTCAGCATGAACGAGAGGTCGATGCCCTTGAAGGTGAAGGTGTTGGTGAGTCCCCATGTGAAGTTAGGCTGGTAGTTGCCGAGTATGACACGGTCGTCGGCTGTTATCTTGCCGTCGCCGTCAGCGTCGAAGACCTTAGGGTCGCCACCCTCGCTGCCTGATGGTGCTGCCCATCCCAGTCCGGCGGTGCTGCCTGTGGCTGCCTGGTTTGCCTCGTCAGTGCTCAACACGCCAAGAATCTTATAGCCATAGTAGCTGCCTATGGCGTTGCCGACCTGTGTGATGGAGAGTGCGGAGTTGGTGTTGATGATGATAGGGTCGTCGTTGGCCCCGAGCTTCAATACCTTGTTACGGTTGGCAGAGATGTTGAAGTCTGTCGTCCATGTGAACTCGCCCACGAGGTTGTGTGTCGTGAGGCTGAACTCCACGCCCTGGTTACGCAGCGAGCCGATGTTTGTCAGCGAGCTTGTGAAGCCTGTCAGGACAGGGACAGGGACATTGAGGAGAAGGTCGTTGGTGCGTGAGTAGTAGAGGTCGAGAGCTGTGATGATGCGGCTGTTGAAGAGAGCGGCGTCAAAGCCGAGGTTCACCTGCCATGTCTTCTCCCACTTGAGGTTGGGGTCAGGGCTGGTCGATGTGAACATACCCTGTGCGAGGCTGCCGTTCTTGACGTATGATGAATAGCCGAGGAGACCTATGGCGCCATAGTTGTCTATCTGGTTGTTGCCTGTCTCGCCGTAGCTCATGCGTATCTTCAGATTGTCGAGCCATGATGACTGGCTCTTCATCCAAGGCTCTTCAGATATGCGCCATGCGAGCGATGCTGACGGGAAATATCCCCAGCGGCTGTTGGCGCCGAAGCGTGAGCAGCCGTCGGCACGCAGGGCGGCAGAGGCGAGATAGCGGCCTTTGTATGAGTATGTAGCGCGTGCGAGGTAAGAGAGGAGGCTCCACTCTGTCGCTGTCGTGTTGCCTGAGTTGACCTTGCCGGCGTTGAGGGTGTGGACAAGGTCGTTGGGGAATCCGTTGGCTGACATCTTGCCAAGCTCGAGTGTCTGCTTCTGCATGGTGTAGCCGAGGAGGCCGGTAACAGAGTGGTCGCCGAACGACTTGATGTAGTTGAGCGTGTTCTCCCATACCCAGTTGAACTGGTGGAGCGTCGAGTACTCGCCCGTGGCGTTGATCCATCCTGAGTAGCCCCAGTCCTGACCCTCGTTCCAGTACGAGCGGTAGTGCATGTCCTCGTTGTCGGCGTTGAACGCTGTGCGGAATGTGAGGCCGTCGATGATCTTCCAGTCAAGGTATGTGTTGAGCATCTGTGTGTTCGTTACGCGCTTCTTCTCCATCTCCCTTGTCAGAGACCATGGATGCCATAGCTGGAAAGAGTACTTCACGAAGGTGTTCCATATCGACTCGGGATCCTTGAATCCGAGGCTTCCTGTCTCTACCCTGACAGGGAAGATAGGGTCGCTCTGGCAGGCGAGGGACACCACGTCAGACTTTCCGCTGAGACCATTGGGATAGTCCTCGCTGCGTGTCATGTTGAGCTTGACGGAGAGCGAGAAGCGGTCGTTGAACTTGTGGTTGATGTTGCTCCTGACACTGTAGCGTGTGTAGTAGGTGCGATCGACAACACCGTCCTGGTCGAGGAAATTGCCAGAGACCATGAACTGTGTCTTCTCGTTGCCGCCCGACGCGCTCACCTGAACGTTGTGGGTCATCGCTGTGCGCAGAAGAACGTCCTGCCAGTCAGTGCCGTCGCCTATCCTCGCGAGCCACTCAGGGTCAGAGAACTCGTCGGGGATATAATAGTTGGCCATGCTCGACGATGGCTTCAGCGTCGGGTCCTTCATGAAGGCCGTGTTGAAGCTGTTCGTGCGCGCCGCTATCTCATAGTCAATCCACTGTGTGGCGTCCATCATGTCTATCGTGCGCAGCACTTTCGACATGCCTATCTCGTAGTTGACATCAATCTTCGTGCGGCCGGCCTTGCCCGTCTTTGTCGTGATGAGGACAACGCCGTTGGCGCCGCGCGAGCCGTAGATGGCTGCCGACGAGGCGTCCTTCAACACCTCGATGCTCTCGATGTCGTTAGGGTTGATGTTGTTCATAGGGTTACGGTTGGACACCTGCACGTCGCCGCCGTTGGTGCCTGTCGATGACGTGTTGTCCTCAAGAGGTATGCCGTCGATGACGTAGAGAGGAGCTGTGCCGGAGTTTATTGACGACATGCCTCTCACCTTTATCGTGGGCGCCATGCCCGGTGCGCCCTGCGACTGGGTTATGTTAACGCCCGATACCTGTCCCGCCATGCTCTGCAGGGCATTGCCGTAAGGGCGGTCCTTCAGTTTCTCGGCGCCTATCTGTGAGATGGCTCCGGTGAGGTCGCGCTTCTTCATGACGCCATAGCCGATGACGACAACCTCGTCAAGGTTTGCCGCGCTCTGCGACAGCGACACGTTGATGTCCTTGCCGCCTGTGACCCTCACCTCCTTAGGGGTGTAGCCGACGTATGTGAACACCAGCGTCGAGCCTGCCGACACACGCAGCGAGTACTGGCCGTTGATGTCTGTCACAGTGCCCGATGATGTGCCTTTCACGAGGACGCTGACTCCGATGAGAGGCTCGCCACTCTGGTCTGTCACAACACCTTTCACTGAATTGTCTGTCTGCTGCAGTGCCTTGCTGTCCCCTGACATGTAAGGCGAGGTGGCTGACGCTTCCGTCAACGGACACATTGACATAATGGCCAATGAGAGCCCGACGACTAATTTCTGACCTTGCTTGTTTTCCATAAGTTAGATGTTTATTAAGTAAAAAATGCGGTATGTCTCCCGACAGTTCCGGGAGGAGGTTGATGTAATGTTTTTGTTCGTTAAGGTGCGTTGGGGTATGTTGCTGTTTTTTGTTGTGGTGGATGATGGCCAACAGGTCTTTCTCTCAAATATAATTCCAATGGACAGATGATGGAAAGATATTGTCGTTTAACCGGAAGGAGACAGGGAGCGAACAGGAGACAAATCGTTGCCTGCTCTCGCTCTTCGCCACGTAACTCCGGCTCTCTGGCCATCATTCTCTATTTCATGTTGCTTCAGTTCGTTTTTGTTAATATTAAGGTTATAATAAAGTGTCACAATCATGTTATCGTTATTTCCGTGCTATAGCATGTTGTCGTGTCGTTTTCAGCTGTCGTATGGCATAAGATTATCTGGCAAATAACGTGTAGCACACGGTGTGACACCTCTCTTCTCTGTTTGCAAAATTAAATAAAAAAATGTAATAATCAAATAAAATGAAAGAAAAATATTACCACTGTGACATATTTTGTGAGGTAAACGGCCATAGCGGCATGTTTTATCAGCAGCTCAATCAGGAAAACACGGGGCGACGCTTGGAGGAGATATGGAGAATAATATCTACATAGATATAGGCGTTTAGACCGCACTAAATTCATTTTTTTTGTAACTTTGCCCCCATGGCCTGTTATGGGGTGTTCTGTAAATCGGATCTGTATGCTGCTGCGCCTCCCATAGAATTATAAAGGATACTTGGGCCAATTTATAGAACACCCCTTATATCATATCCATGCAACTTTTTATGTTGATGGTCATGAAGTCTTTGTCCGGAAGCCTGGTCCGGGCATTGTGTGATATGCTCAGGCATTATGTACTATGCTGCCTGTTATTGCTTATTCTGTCTTTCTATCTTGCACGTGTGCTGTTTTGTCCCCTTGTCGTAGCTTATGCCCACGAGGATGATGTCGCCCGTGTACTCCGCTATCTTCGACGGGTATTCCTTCCGCTTTATCTGTCCGATGGCTGTGTCGGCCGTGTGGTTGTATTTCAGCTCTATGACAAGAGCGGGCTTCTGGACATTGCAGCGCGGAATCATCACGAGGTCTGCATATCCCTTTCCGGTGGCATACTCGCGGTGTATGACATACTCGTTCCTCGCCCATATATACGCCACAGTGAGCACACAGGCCAGTGAGTTCTCGTCGTTATACGACAGTATGCTTGTATGCTCGTCGTGCGCCTGGTCTATTCCCTTTGCCACGGCCTCCTCGTTGCCGGCGATGGTGGCGTTGAGGAGAGCCTTGGAGTTTTGTATTGTCTTGACCAGTGGTTCCCATGATGTGGCCTTGATGGCATTGCTCATCTCGTCGGCCACCTCCTTGTTAGGTATGTAACACTCGTAGGCATCCTTGTCGTATGCGAGGTATCCAAGATGTATCAACACGGTGAGGACATCATTCTTGCTGTTTACCACCTGCATGTCGTTACTGAACTCAGTAGTATCAACAAACACCCTTTCCCCAGCCAGCATACGTATGATGTCATCCTTCAGTCCGTCATAGTTCATCTGTATGTATGTCTTGACAGAGTCGTATGCGCCCGTTGTCGCCCAAT
>JBJEAW010000120.1:27425-44630 GCA_051869435.1 Prevotella sp.
TCTGTTTATATATATTCCCATAGCCTCATGTCTGTCGCGGGAGAGATAAGCCCGCGACGTTTATGTGTGTGGAGATAATGCAAAGATAGAAATAAATTTTGAGAAAACATTATATCCTACCTCATAAACCAACATTTCTTCAGTTTTTTTGCCATTCAGTAGTCTTAATCGCCTTATATGCCACGCCTTATGTGATTAATCAGTATCTGTTATGAAGCTTCTTGTGCTATGTCACAATGCCTTTCCCCATATCCCGCTAATGTCTTGACGGCATGTGCCTGAAGGATGCTTCCAGACAGGCCAGTCCACAGCCCGTCTGTTACCAAGAAAAGAGTCTCCCAGTATATGTGTATATCGGGAGACTCTTTTTGTTTTATGCTGTCATTTCTTTTGTGTCCTGCCTGCCAAGGCTGTCAGCAGAGGCTATTTAACGAGTATTGACTGTATATCAGGCGTTCACATGGCCGCTCACGCTTCTTTTCTGTCCGTTCTTCCGGTCAGTGTGCCTCAAGCCAGTTGTCGCCCCAGCCGTGGTCGGCCACGAGGGGGACGGAGAGAGGGTAGGCGTGTTCCATCTCGTGGATGACGATGTCCTCGACACGCTGTCGCTCGTCAGGATAGACCATGAAGTTAAGCTCGTCGTGTACCTGCAGAATCATCTTCGACCTCAGCCGCTCTTCCTCAAACCGCTTGTGGATTCTCACCATGGCGATCTTTATTATATCGGCCGCCGTGCCCTGTATCGGCGCGTTGATGGCATTGCGCTCGGCGAAGCCGCGCACGGTGGCGTTGGCCGAGTTGATGTCGGGCAGATAACGGCGGCGGTGGAGTAGGGTAGTGGCGTATCCTGTCTCACGTACCCGCTCTTTCGACACCTCCATATACTCTTTCACCTTCGGGAAGGTCATGAAGAATCCGTCCATCAGCGCGCGTGCCTCCTTGCGGTCGATGCCGAGGTTCTGGCTCAGTCCCCATGCCGATATGCCGTATATGAGTCCGAAATTGGCACGCTTGGCCTTGGTGCGCTCGTCGCGTGTGACAGCGTCGCGCTCCTTGCCATATACCGTGGCGGCGGTGGCGGCGTGGACATCATATCCGTTGCGGAAGGCCTCAAGCATCTTCTCGTCCTGGCTCAGATGGGCCATGACACGCAGCTCTATCTGACTATAGTCTGCTGAAAAAAACAGACATCTTTCTGTCTCGCCGTCTGCCGCAGTCTCACTGCTGTCGCCACCTGTCCCGGACACGTTGCCAGACGCCGGCTCGAAGAGATTGTCGAAGAGGCTCCCGGCATATCCCTCTTCGGCCTTTGCCTTTGCCGAGGTCTCCGTCTTTCCAGCCGCGGGAGAAGACCCACAGGCGACAGAGGCCACGAAACAGCGGCGTATCTCCTTGCCGTCCTCGCCACGGACAGGTATGTTCTGCAGGTTAGGGTCGGACGACGACAGTCGGCCTGTGGCTGTAACACACTGATTGAAAGAGGTGTGTATGCGTCCTGTCCGCTCGTTCACGAGTTTCGGGAGGGCATCGACATACGTGCCGATGAGTTTCTTCAGGGCGCGGTAGTCGAGTATCTCGGCCACTATCTCATGCTCTCCGCGCAGTGCTGTCAGCACCTCCTCAGATGTCACATACTGTCCTGTCTTTGTCTTCTTGGGTTTGTCGATGATGTGCATCTCCCCGAATAGTATCTCCCCGACCTGTCTCGGCGAGTTGATATTGAACTCGCGTCCGGCGAGCGAGTATATCTTCTGCTCGTGGTCGTTCATCCGTTCGGTGAAAAGTTTTGACACTTCGGCCAGTGCGTTAGTGTCTATCGCAACCCCCGTCAGCTCCATATCAGCGAGCACATCGACAAGAGGCATCTCGACATCGGTGAAGAGTTGCCACAACCCCTCCTGCTCCTTCAGTCGCGGTTCGAGTGTTCTCCATAGCTTCAACGTGACGTCGGCATCCTCACAGGCATAGTCCCTCACTTGTTGTGCGGGAATGTCGGCCATTGTCTTTCCCTTCGGTACTATCTCGTCATAGTGTATGGTGCGGTAGCGCAGGAGTATCTCGGCCATGTAGTCCATATTATGTCGCAGCTCGGGTTGGAGTAGGTAGTGGGCTATCATCGTGTCATATTTCTCGCCATTTACCTTCACTCCGTATTTTGCCAACACCTCAATGTCGAACTTCATGTTCTGTCCGACCTTCTTGATTCGCTCGTCGGCGAGTGCCGGAGCCATCATCCCGGCCACTTTGTCCATCTGTCCTGGTATAGAGACATACCACGCCTTTCCCTCCTTGACAGCGAAGCTCATCCCGACGAGATCTGCCTCGATAGGGTTCTTCGACGTTGTCTCGGTGTCAAAACACAGAAGTCCTGTTGTCAAAAAATAATCACATAACTCTCTCACACCCTCCAGAGTATCAATGAGTTGGTAGTTGTGAGGTATGTCATTAAGGCTCGAAATTTCGGCTTTTTCGTCCGTTCCTGCCCCGTTGTCGGCAAATTCTTCGAGGAAAGAGCCTTTTTTGTTATCATCCGTTTTGGAATTTTTACTTCCTTTAACAGATGCATTTCCATCCTCATTTCCACCCCCAATGATCTTCTTCGAGAGCGATTTGAACTCCAGTTCGTCGAAGATGGCGGCGAGGGCGGGCGTGTCAGGATCGGTCAGGCGCATGGAGTGGAGTAGGGTAGGGGTGTCGTCGGTCAGTCCCGGAATATCGGTCACGATGACCGAGAGGAATTTAGACATCTTTATATTGTCGATGTTCTGCTGCACCTTCTTCCCGACAGCACCCTTGATTTCCGCCGCGTGTTCTATGATACCCTCTGCAGTGCCATACTCTTTGAGCAGCGCCGCCGCAGTCTTGTCGCCCACACCCGGGCATCCGGGGAAGTTGTCGGCCGAGTCGCCCTTCAGCGCGAGGAAGTCGGCCACCTGCTCCGGCCGCTCCACCTGGAACTGCTGGCATACCTCCTCGACACCGATGACATCATATCCGCCCCCGTGCTGGTGGGGCTTATAGATGAAAACGTTCGGTTTGACGAGTTGCCCATAGTCCTTATCCTGAGTGACCATGAAAATCTCGACAGCCGATGAAACCGCGTTTTTCTGTTTTCCGTCTGTCTCATTCTGTTTCATCGCGGCCGTTGTGCTTGTCTCGTCCGCTGTCCCGTTCTGGCTCTCAGAATGAGCATTTTCCGCCTTTTTATCGGCATTTCCGGCTGTCCATTTTGTTTCATCGGGCATGATATCGGCCGTGGAGAGCTTGGACATCGCTGTCGCGACCGCTCCGATGACATCGTCGGCCTCATACCCGTCAGCCTGAAGGACAGGGATATGCCATGCCTCAAGGATGCTTTTGATATAGGGCACAGCCTTCCTGATGTCCTCAGGAGTCTCCTGCCGCTGAGCCTTATAAGGCGGGTAAGCCTCGTGGCGGAATGTCTTGCCATGGTCGAAGGCGACAGCGACGTGTGTCGCTCCGCCCTTGGATATTATCTCATAGAGCATATTGACGAAGCCGAAGATGGCTCCGGTGTTCATGCCTTTAGAGTTGATGCGCGGTGTGCGCGACAGTCCGTAGTAGGCGCGGTAAATCAGCGAGTAGGCATCGAGGAGATAGAGTTTGTTCATGATAGCTTGTAAATGATGTGTTCAACCTTAAGGGTGGTTCTAAAAATTACCACCGTAGATATGTTCTCAGAGTGGGGTATAACGTCTTGCCATCTTTCGCTCTCTTTTTGGCTAAAAGTGTAAGTTGACCTGCGGTCTTCCTCCTTCGCGCCTCGGCCATTCAAGTGAACTTGATGGCTCTCGGCTTGTCGTCGGTTCGCTCGGTCACAATGCCCGCATTGCTTCCTCTCTCACTTGCACTTTGACCTCAAAAATAGAATCGAAATCTGTCAAGGCTAATTTATAGAACCACCCTTAATATATAAGGAACCAATATAATATTCATGCCTCTGTTTTCAGCGTTTGTCCGCCCGAGCACGAAGCGTAATAATATCAAATTATCACCATTGTATGAGAAAAAGATACGTATGGAGCACAAATTTACTCAAATTATTTCATTAATCCCAATAAATTAATTAATTTTGCAGAAAATTTTTACAGATTATGTCAGATACATTATCGCTCATCTCCAAGCCCATAGAGAAAGATATGAAACAGTTTCAGGGAATATTCTCTGACGCGCTGTCTCATAACGACGGTCTGCTGCATGATGTCTTGCAGCATATCATGAAACGTGGAGGGAAACGTATGCGTCCCATGCTGACACTGTTGATAGCAAGGGCGTTATACACCCAGGAGCACGGCGAGATGTATCGTGATTTCAAGAAACTCTGCAATGTTGTCGGGAGCGGAGACAAACATCTGACACAGAAAGCGTTATACGCCGCGTGCAGTCTGGAGCTGCTTCATACGGCCTCGCTCGTTCATGACGATGTCGTTGACGAGGCCGACGAGCGTCGCGGACAGCAATCGGTCAACGCGTCATACACTAACCGTATAGCCATACTCGTCGGCGACTATATCCTCTCGGCATCGCTGAAAGCCATATCACAATGTGGCGACCAGCGTATGACAACGGGCCTGGCGAAGCTCGGACAGACACTCTCAGAGGGCGAGGTGAGACAGATACAGAACATATCAGACACGGCATTCTCTATCGACGCCTACTATGATGTGATAGGGAAGAAGACCGCCGCGCTGTTTGAGGCGTGCTGCTATCTCGGGGCGTTGTCGGTAGGGGCGACGGAAGAGAACACAGTGAAGGCGTGCCACTTCGGCCGTGACCTCGGAATAGTGTTCCAAATCAGGGATGATATCTTCGATTATTCTGACTCGAAAGAGGTGGGGAAACCCACTGGGAAAGACATGAAAGAGGGCAAGCTGACACTGCCCGCGCTGTTCGTGCTGAACGACGATAACTGTCCGGAGAATATCACCGCTATCGCACAGAAAATCAAGAACCTGACGGCAACTGACGAGGAGATGGCATGTCTTGTGGATTACACTAAGCAGCACGGCGGGATAAACTATGCACAGCACGCTATGGAGGAGTACAGCCAGAAGGCGATGACATTCATCGAGGGCATACAGAACGATGAGCTGAGAGCGTCGCTGAAGGCTTATCTTGACTATGTCGCGGGGCGCAGCTTCTGAGACGTAGGGCGTGGCGATGGCGGCGCACGAGCCAAGAACGGCTCGTGAATTGGACGTTAAAAATGGCTTTATACTAAGAATTATTTGGAGCATAATAACCTTTAGCTCAATGCTAAAAAGGGGCATCACGGTACGGTTTCCGACACGTGATGCCCCAATTTCATTTGTATCATTCTTTATATCGCTTTTGCCTTTGTATCGTATCTTTTTCCAATGCATGATACAACGGATAGCGGCTCGCTTTTGTTTTTCGCCCCAGAGGGCGTTTCCGCTGGTTTGCGGCTGGTTATACCGCAATGGGACAAAAGCGCTCTCAGCGGCGAAATAAACGCATGTTTCGGCTGTGTTGACGGCCTTTTGTATTAGAAGAACTTCACTTCCTTGCCCTCAATGTCGCTCAGGAGGAGGTTGGCGAGGCGTGATGTGCCAAGGCGCAGCCACTTGTTCGTGAGCCATTCTTCGCCCAGAACCTCCTTGACGATGGTGTAGTAAGTCACGGCGTCGGCGACGGTATTGATGCCTCCGGCGGGCTTGAAGCCTATCTGTATGCCTGTCTCGTCATAATACTCCTTGATGGCCTGGCACATGACATAGGCGGCCTCAGGCGTGGCGGAGACCTTCTCCTTGCCTGTGCTCGTCTTGATATAGTCGGCGCCGGCGTACATGGCGAGGATGGAGGCTGTCTTAACGTCGGCCGCACCGCCTAAGCATCCTGTCTCGAGAATGACCTTCATGGCGTGCTCGCCGCACACACTCTTCAGCTCCTGGATATCCTCCACGACACCCTCATAGTCGCCGTCGAGGAATTTGCCGACGGGCATGACGATGTCAATCTCTGTGGCGCCGTCGGCAATGGCCAGCGCCGTCTCGGCCACCTTCACCTCGCTGCGTGCCTGTGACGAGGGGAACGAGCCGGACACACACGCTATCTCGACACCGTCAACGCGGAGGGTGTCCTTGACAGCCTCGGCAAAGCACGGGAAGACGCATATCGTGGCGACATGGGGGAGGGTGGGGTACTCCTCGTCGAAACGGTTGACACGCTCGGTGAACTCCATGACAGAGCGGTCGCAGTCGGTGCATTTGAGTGTTGTCAGCTCTATGCTTCCCATGAGGAATCTCTTCACCTCGGGGGTCATGTTCTCCTCAAGATGAGCGTCGAGGAGAGCCTTCACCTCGGCCGCTATCTGCTTGTCGTCAAGGTTGAGATTGTACTTCTCAAGAGCTTGCTGTATCTTTGTTTTTTCCATGATTGTTGATGATATTTTTGTTGTGGTGTTATTGTTTATGATGGGGGCGTGAGCCAAGAACGGCTCACGAGTTGGGTGGTTGGCTTAACGGGGCCATGCGTGAACGGCTCACTGCACGTTATGGGCAGCAGGGCGGGAGGGCTATTCCTTGTTCTTGCTGTCCATGATGATTGTCACGGGGCCGTCGTTGACGAGGCTTATCTTCATGTCAGCGCCGAAGACGCCGCGCTTGACCTCCTTGCCGAGGGCATCGTCCATGAGGCGGCAGAAATCGTCGTAGAGCGGTCTTGAGAGGGTGGGGTGGGCTGCTCTGTACCACGAGGGGCGATTGCCCTTCTTGGTCGAAGCAAACAGCGTAAACTGGCTGATGCACATACACTCGCCGCCGATGTCGAGGAGCGAGCGGTTCATGATGCCATCCTCATCGTCGAAAATGCGCATCATCGACGCCTTCTGTACCAGCCAGCGGGCATCGTCAACGGTGTCGCTCTCTTCCATGCCGACGAGTATCATGAGGCCGGGGCCTATGGCAGAATGGAACGTGATGTGGCTGTCGTCGTACTCGTGGCCTGCGTCATACACCGTGCATGACGCTGAGTGGACGCGTTGTATTACTATTCTCATGATTCTTGTGATTTGTTGTTATTTTTCTTATGGCCGCAGATAAGGCTTGTGCGGGCGGTTAATGGAAGGATAGGGGAGAGACGGGGCTGGAAAGCCCTGCAATATCATCCCTAAGACCATACTAAAGCCTGTCAGCCAGGATGTTACGCCTCATTATTGTTGTTGTCAAACCATTCGCGTATCACCCTCGCCCTTGCCTGTCCGACAACCTTCGCTATATCATCCTCAGCCGCCTCCCTAACCCTCTTGACAGATTTGAAGGCTTTCAGCAGAGCGTCGATGGTTTTCCCGCCAATGCCCTTGATATCAGATAGTTCGCTGTGTAATGCGCTCTTTGAACGTTTCTCGCGATGGAATGTTATGGCATATCTGTGCACCTCATCTTGTAGCTGTGCGAGGACACGGAACAGTTCGCTCTCAGGCTTTATCTGCACCGCTGCAGGAGGGAAACCATACAGCAGTTCATTAGTTCGGTGGCGGTCATCCTTGGCCAGTCCGGCGATAGGGATTTGAAGGCCAAGTCTGCCCTCAACAATCTCCCTGACAGCGTTCATCTGACCTATGCCGCCGTCACATACGATGAGGTCGGGCAGGGTCTGACCCTCGTCCCTCATGCGTCTGTATCTCCTCTCTACCACCTCCTGCATCGAAGCATAGTCGTCTGGTCCCTCGACAGTCTTGATGTTATAACGCCGATAATCTTTCTTAGAAGGCTTCATCTTACGGAACACGACGCATCCCGCGACGGCATCAGAACCTTGTATGTTAGAGTTGTCGAACGCCTCGATATGCATCGGCAGAGAGGGTAGGTTGAGGAGTTGTCTCAGCTCTGTCATGAGACGCGTGGCGCGCTGCTCAGGATTGAGCTTCTCAGACTGTTTCAGACGGTCAACACGGTACTGCTTGCAGTTCATCAGCGACAGCTCAAGAAGATGGGCCTTGTCGCCCCTCTGAGGCACGAAAAACTGTGCCGAAGGTATCTGCCAGTCAAGTGGGCGAGCCACGATAACCTCCTTGGCTTTCGACCCGAACCGACTCCTTATCTCGGGTATGGCATCGACGAGAATCTCCTCTTCTGTCTCCTCGAGATGGCGTTTGTACTCGAACGTGAACGACTGGTTTATCTGTCCGTTCATTACATGGAGATAGTTGACATAGGCGTTGCTGTTCGTCTCGTCGGCAAGGCATGTGAAGACATCGACATCAGTGATGGTATGGCTGACAACCTCGCTCTTGGCACAGAACTGCTCGACGAGGAGATACTTCTCTTTCAGCGCTTGCGCGTCCTCAAACCTCATCTCTCCGGCGGCCCTCTGCATCTCGTCCCAAATATGTCGCAGGAGGCTTCTCGTGTTGCCCCGCAGTATCTCTCTCGCGGCGGCGATATTCGCCATGTAATCCTCGTGCGACTGGCGGCCTACGCAACATCCGCCGCAGTTCTTTATGTGATACTCAAGGCATGGTTTGTGACGGCCGCTCATGATGCTCTCGGGCGTTATCGCCATGCGGCAGGGACGTGGATGGTAGAGCCGCTTTATGAAGTCGAGGATGGTGTACATCGACCCTATGTGTGAGTATGGCCCGAAATACTGGCCCGTCTTGCGGTTTATCTGGCGTGTCTGGAAGATGCGTGGGAAGGGCTCGTTGGTTATGACTATCGAGGGGTATGTCTTCCCGTCTTTCAGCAGGACATTGTAGCGGGGGTTGTACTTCTTTATGAGCGCGTTCTCGAGCAGCAGCGCGTCGTCCTCACTGTTCACGACGGTGTATGTGATGTCCATAATCTTCGAGACGAGCACCTTTGTCTTGAACCTATCGACCTCCTTATGGAAATACGAGGCGACACGGCGCTTCAGATTCTTCGCCTTGCCGACATATATTATTACGCCGTCAGCGTCGAAATACTGGTAGCTGCCTGGTTTCTCCGGCATGTTTGCCACGATATTCTTCAGTCTGGCGAGGCGTGCCTCGTTTTCTTCTTTTGTCATGGTCTGCTGGTGTTATATTGTTTTTCCGCTGGTTGATAGCAATGACTTTCCGGCTGCCTTTCTCCACCATCCGTTCTCTTCCTTTCACGAAGTCCTTTCGGATCTGTCTCGCACGGTGATTTCCGTCCGATGATGATTCCTGAGAATAACATTCAGCTGTTTTCTGCCCTGTGTCGGGGAATATTCTATGGGACTGTTCAGAGGTGTCCTTCATCGCTGCCCTTTCTATTCTGTATCTACGAGCTTGTCATGCAGTATTAATTTGGTGCTCATTCAGTGCCTTCAGGCACGTCATTCAATACCTATGACAACCTCATCCAGCACGATTTGTTCTGAGCTGAGTTCACGTGGCATTAAGGAAATCCTGTGTCAAGTGAAAATACAAAACAGAAACAAACCCCTTGCGCTTGATGCGAGATGTCTCTTGCGAGCCATTGATGACGTAGCCTTCTGAAAATCCTTGAGGCAAGCTCAGATATTTTCAGACGGCTACGTCATCACCCTATCGGGTTTTGCATCAATCACAAGGCGATAAACATGAGATAAACCTTTCTCCTGTAAGAATAATCGAATGTAAATTGTGTAACTCTTCAAGGGGTTTATCGTGGTTTTTGTGATTCGTGACTGGCATGGGGTTTACTGGTGCCACAATCTTACCTCTTTTTTTGCCCGCAATGTTCTCCAAGGTATATTCATGTGGTGAAACGGTGAGGGTAATCCCACGGGAAACACAATTTGATTTTTTTTTTTTCTGAAAAGAGAGTCGTGGAACCCTTATAAACAAACGTTTCACGCGATGTTGTCCATTGTGAACGTTTCACGTGGAACATTCATTCCTCTCTTTATTCTATGCGCATGAGGGTAGATATCTCCGTGTCCTTGTCGAACACCTTGCGGCCCTCAAGCCCCTCGATGCACAGCTCGATGATGAAGTTGATATAGACTTTCTTCGGATGGAACTTCTGCACGAGGTCGTAGGCGGCCCTCATGCTGCCACCAGTGGCGAGGAGATCGTCGTGGATGAGCACCACGTCGTCCTCCGTGATAGAGTCCTTGTGTATCTCTATCGTGTCCTCGCCATACTCTTTCATGTAGCTCTCCTTTATTGTCTCGCCGGGAAGCTTGCCCGGTTTGCGGCACATCACGACACCCGCGCCAAGCTCTGCGGCCACCACGCCGGCAAGCATGAATCCGCGCGACTCTATGCCCACAACTTTAGTGATGCCTTTGTCACGATACATCCCGACGATTTCATCGCGCATGATGCGGAGGCACTCGGCATCCTTGAAGAGTGTTGTGACATCCTGAAACTGAATGCCCGGCTTTGGGAAGTCAGGAATACATCTGAGGTTTTTAAGAAGGGTAGGATTATTCATCGTATTATATGGTTATGGTTAATGTTGTCGGGAGTTATGGCGCATGTCCTTGTATGCAGCGTCTCATGTTTTCGGCGGTTTCTCCGTTGGCCGTGTCTTCATCGTCCGTCGCTCTTGGAGAAAATCACAGGCGTTACTGATGAAAGATACCAGTGACGGTGGAATGGGCTTTTGTCCTGTCCGTAGTGTCTGGCGGCGCAGATGTCCTCTCGTCCGCTTCCGCCGTCTGTTCCGTCCTTTTCTGATGATAGGGTAGGGCGAAAGTGTTGTCCCTGCCGACGGCTCCGTGCAGAGGGTGGCGAGGGGATGGCTGTGGCTCTGTGTGGCAGGTATGTGGCGACAGACTGTCACACGCTCTAAAAAAAACTACATTTCATCGTGTCACACATCAGCTAACCCGTTATAAATAAAGGATTCAGGGGGTATCGTGTTTCACGTGGAACATTATTATATATCTGTCATTTTACCCCGATTTTATCGACAGGATGGGGTGGGAGAGGGGAGGGGTTCTACTGTCCTTGGGTCGCGGGCAGTGGCGGGTGTTACCGCCCGAGCAGCACGAGGAGGACGTTGATGTCTGAGGGCGAGATGCCGGGGATGCGCGATGCCTGTGCGAGGGTCTCGGGGCGGCGCGCCGTCAGCTTCTGGCGTGCCTCGGTCGATAGGCTCTGTATGCTGTTATAGTCGAAGTGACCGCCTATCTTGATGTCCTCAAGGCGGTGCATCTTGTCGGCATACTCGCGCTCGCGACGTATATATCCGTCATACTTTATCAGGATCTCTGTCGCCTCTGTCACCTCCTCTTCGGCCGTCAGCTCCGGGCGGAGATTCTGCAGACCGGCGAGGGTGACGCCGGGACGTGTGAGGAGCTCGTCGAGATGGACTGACCTATTGACGCGTGTCGAGCCGATTTCATCGAGGTAAGGGTTAATCTCGTCCTGCTTCATCGTCACGGAGCGGAGCAGTGTGTGGAGGTCGTCGATGGCCTTCTCCTTACGCTTCCATACCGCGAGGCGGTCAGTCGTCGCCAGTCCGATGGAATGGCCTATTGGTGTCAGACGGCGGTCGGCATCGTCCTGTCGCAGCAGTATGCGGTACTCGGCGCGGGATGTGAACATACGGTATGGCTCATCGACACCTTTCATGACGAGATCGTCGATGAGAACGCCGATATATGCCTCGTCGCGTTTCAGGACGAGAGGCTTCCACGTGGCTGCTGTCGCGATGTCTGCCTGTGAGCCCCTGTGTCCGGCCGAAAGGGCGGCGTTGACACCCGCCACGAGGCCCTGGCCTGCCGCCTCCTCATATCCTGTGGTGCCGTTCACCTGCCCCGCGAAGAACAGTCCGCAGCAAAGCTTCGACTCGAGCGAGTGGTGAAGCTGTGTCGGGTCGAAGAAATCGTACTCTATGGCATATCCCGGGCGATAGACACGGAGCTCGCTGAACGCCGGAATCTTCCGCAGGGCCTCTATCTGTATCTCCATTGGCATCGACGAGGAGAAGCCGTTAAGGTACATCTCGTTGGTGTCCGTGCCCTCTGGTTCGAGGAAAAGTGGGTGGGAGTCCTTGTCGGCGAATGTGACGAGCTTTGTCTCCACCGACGGGCAGTAGCGTGGGCCGATAGACTTTATCTGTCCGTTGAAAAGGGGCGAATCCTTCAGTCCGGAGCGCAGGACGTCATGACACTCGCTGTTTGTCGCCGTTGTCCAGCATGGCAGGAAATCCGGCTGTCGCGGCCGGCGTGGCGCGGCGTAACAGTCGCGCGAGAAGAGTTCGGGGTCGGCGAGATACTGTGAGTCGATGCTCTCTGTGCCGTGCATGTACGAGAAGAGATGTGTGACGGGGTCGCCCTGCTGCAGCTCCATCTTCGCGAAGTCAACGCTGCGTGCGTCTATGCGCACCGGCGTGCCCGTCTTCATACGGTCAGAGCGTATGCCGAGGGTGCATATTGATTCTGTCAGCCTTAGCGCGGCCGGCTCGGCTATGCGTCCCCCGGGCAGCATCTTGCGCCCGATGTGCAGCATACCGTTGAGGAATGTGCCTGCCGTGATGATGACCGCGGGGGCCATGATGTCAACGCCCCATAGCGTCCTCACGCCTGTCACGCGGTGGTGTGGTGTGTCGGTGGGATGGGCGTTTTCTGTCTTCTCTGTCAGCAGTTCCATCACCTGGTCCTGCCATATGTCGAGTCCGGGAGTGGTGTCGAGCTGGTGTCGCCACTCCCATATGAAGCGCTCGCGGTCACACTGTGCCCGTGGCGACCACATGGCAGGGCCTTTCGAGCGGTTGAGCATACGGAACTGAATCGCTGTGCGGTCAGTGACGATACCCATCCTTCCGCCGAGGGCGTCAATCTCGCGCACTATCTGCCCTTTCGCGATGCCTCCGACAGCGGGGTTGCACGACATCTGCGCTATCTTGTTCATGTCCATCGTGACGAGGCATGTGCGTGCTCCGAGACGTGCTGCCGCTGCCGCCGCCTCACATCCCGCGTGTCCCGCTCCTACCACTATGACGTCATAATTCAGTATCATCTTGCTGCTCGTTATTTGTGTGTTGTTGTTGTCCCTTTGTGAGAAGGTGCTTCCTGCAGAGCCATGCCTGTCGTTCCCAGCCCACGTCTGTGGCTTTTACAGACATCATTCAGACTGTATGGTGGTCTGATTCTTCATGGGTCTCGTGTCCCTGCCATGCAGGAAGTATGATAATAAAATACATGCGACAGGCATTTTTTTAACCTTGTCTGTCATATTTTGCCACAAAAGTAAGAATTATTTTTCAATTCTTGAAGAATTATTTTGATTAATCGCTATATTTTCGTAATTTTGCAGAAAATAAAGAGTGTATATAACGATGCGCCCGGGTGTGGGCGTATATACCTTTCTGCTACTCTCTGTGAGGGCTATGGAAGTCTGTCCGTAGGCGATGGCTGCCCGGTCATGGACGGCGTCATTCAGGGTCTCTCGCTGTGGCTCATGTGGCGGTGAAGCCTGTGAGAGAATATGTCATGCGACGGTATGAAGAGTGTAACCTGCTTATAATCAGCATGTAAAGCGTTGTCTGGCAGGTCTTTTGGCATGATTATGCCGGGCGGAGAGGCTATAAGAGGCTGTAACGAATGTATTCAGAAGGGATTGGATGAGACGATAATCATTAATAATCAATTATAAACCAAAACATCAATCAAAACATTTATGTGGTTAATTAATTCTTCTATCGGCAGGAAGGTAGTGATGTCAGTGACGGGCATCGCTCTGATACTCTTCCTCACATTCCACATGAGCATGAACGTGGCTGCTCTGTTCTCGGCAGAGGGTTACAACATGATCTGTGAGTTCCTTGGTGCTAACTGGTATGCCGTAGTAGCGACCTGTGGCCTTGCGGGCCTCGCCGTTCTCCACATCTTCTATGCCTTCTGGCTTACGATGCAGAACCGCCGTGCCCGTGGCAACAACTCTTACGAGATCACCGACAAGCCAGCCAAGGTAGAGTGGGCGAGCCAGAACATGCTTGTTCTCGGCATCATCATCGCCATCGGCCTTGTCCTCCACCTCTATCATTTCTGGTACAACATGATGTTCCAGGAGCTTGTTGACCCATCGGCCATCTACAACATCCCAAGTCCGGCAGACGGCTATGCGTGGATTGAGCACACATTCGCCAATCCAGTGAACACCATCCTGTACCTGGTATGGTTCGCAGCCATCTGGTTCCACCTGACCCACGGTTTCTGGTCAGCACTCCAGACACTCGGATGGAGCGGCAAGACATGGTTCTGCCGCTGGAAGGTCATCGGCATAGCATACACCACAGTGCTTATGGTCGGTTTCGCTATTGTGGCAATTATCTTCACCCTAAAGTAAACGAAAGATTATGGCAAAGACATTAAATTCAAGAATACCAGAGGGACCAGTAGCTGAGAAATGGACCAACTATAAGGCACACCAGCGCCTCGTGAACCCGAAGAACAAGCTCAAGCTCGACGTCATCGTCGTAGGAACAGGTCTTGCAGGAGCGTCTGCCGCATCATCACTCGGCGAGATGGGCTTCAATGTCATCAACCTCTGCATACAGGACTCACCACGCCGCGCACACTCTATCGCCGCACAGGGCGGTATCAACGCAGCCAAGAACTACCAGAACGACGGCGACTCAGTCTATCGCCTCTTCTACGATACAGTGAAAGGTGGCGACTACCGCGCACGTGAGGCAAACGTCTATCGTCTCGCTGAGGTGTCAAACGACATCATCGACCAGTGTGTGGCACAGGGCGTGCCTTTCGCACGTGAGTACGGCGGTATGCTCGACAACCGCTCATTCGGCGGCGCGCAGGTGTCACGTACATTCTACGCCAAGGGCCAGACAGGCCAGCAGCTCCTCCTCGGCGCATACTCATCACTCTCACGCATGGTAAACGCCGGCAAGGTGAAGCTCTACACACGCTACGAGATGGAGGATGTTGTCATCGTCAACGGACGCGCACGCGGCATCATCGCCAAGAACCTCGTGACAGGCAAGCTGGAGCGCTTCACAGCCAACGCTGTCGTCATTGCGACAGGTGGCTACGGCAATACATACTTCCTCTCGACAAACGCCATGGGATGTAACTGTACGGCAGCCATCCAGTGCTACCGCAAGGGAGCCATGTTCGCCAACCCGTCATACGTGCAGATTCACCCTACATGTATCCCTGTCCACGGCGACAACCAGTCGAAGCTGACACTCATGTCAGAGTCACTGCGTAATGACGGCCGTATATGGGTGCCAAAGAACATCGAGGACGCAAAGGCTCTCCAGGCCGGGACAAAGAACGGATGGGACATCCCGGAAGAGGACCGCGACTACTATCTCGAGCGCCGCTATCCGGCATTCGGCAACCTTGTGCCACGTGACGTTGCCAGCCGCGCCGCCAAGGAGCGCTGTGACAAGGGCTATGGTGTCAACAACACCGGCCTCGCCGTGTTCCTCGACTTCTCTGAGTCAATACAGCGTCTCGGCCTCGACGTCATCCGCCAGCGTTATGGCAACCTCTTCGACATGTACGAGGAGATCACCGACGTCAACCCAGGCGAGTTCGTACGCTCAGAGGGAGGCTTCGACTATTACAAGCCAATGATGATTTTCCCAGCCATACACTATACAATGGGTGGAATATGGGTTGACTACGAGCTTCAGACAACAATACCAGGCCTCTTCGCTATCGGTGAGTGTAACTTCTCTGACCACGGTGCAAACCGCCTCGGTGCGTCAGCCCTCATGCAGGGTCTTGCCGACGGTTACTTCGTGCTTCCTTACACCATCCAGAACTATCTCGCTGACCAGGAGATATGGCCACGTCTCTCTACTGACCTCCCAGAGTTTGCAGAGGCAGAGAAGGCAGTCGATGCCGAGCAGGACCGCATCCTCAACATCAAGGGCAAGCGCTCTGTTGACTCTATCCACAAGGAGCTGGGCCACATCATGTGGGAGCACGTCGGCATGGGCCGCACGAAGGAAGGTCTTGAGGAAGGCCTCAAGCTTCTGAAGAACCTCCGCAAGGAGTTCAACACCAACCTCTTCGTGCCAGGCACAAAGGAGGGTCTCAACATCGAGCTCGACAAGGCTATCCATCTCCGCGACTTCATCCTCATGGGTGAGCTCATCGCATACGACGCCCTCCACCGTGAGGAGTCATGCGGCGGACACTTCCGTGAGGAGCACCAGACAGAAGAGGGCGAGGCAAAGCGCGACGATGCCAACTTCTTCTACGTAGGCGCATGGGAGTATCAGCAGAACGACGATACAGCCCCTGTTCTTACAAAGGAGCCTCTGGAGTACGAGATTATTAAAGTTCAGACAAGAAATTACAAGAACTAATAGAACATGGCAAAGAATATTTCATTCACAATAAAGTATTGGAAGCAGAATGGTCCACAGGACAAGGGTCACTTCGAAGAGAAGCAGATGCAGAACATCCCTGACGATACCAGCTTCCTTGAGATGCTCGATATGCTCAATGAGCAGCTCATCAACGAGGGTAAAGAGCCATTCGTATTCGACCACGACTGCCGCGAGGGTATCTGCGGTATGTGCTCGCTATATATCAATGGCACACCACACGGCAAGACAGCCTCTGGCGCCACAACATGCCAGCTCTATATGCGCCGCTTCAATGACGGCGACGTCATCACCGTGGAGCCATGGCGCTCAGCAGGATTCCCTGTCATCAAGGACTGTATGGTTGACCGTAACGCATTCGACAAGATCATCCAGGCCGGAGGTTACACATCTATACGCGCCGGACAGGCACAGGACGCCAACGCTATCCTCATCTCAAAGGAGGCAGCCGACGAGGCAATGGACTGCGCCACATGTATCGGCTGTGGAGCATGCGTCGCTGCTTGCAAGAACGGCTCGGCCATGCTCTTCGTGTCGTCTAAGGTAAGCCAGCTCGCTCTCCTCCCACAGGGCAAGGTAGAGGCAGCAAAGCGTGCCAAGGCGATGGTGATGAAGATGGAGGAGCTCGGCTTCGGCAACTGTACCAACACACGTGCCTGTGAGGCCGTATGTCCTAAGAACGAGTCGATCGCTAACATCGCACGCCTGAACCGTGAGTTCATAAAGGCAAAGCTCGCCGACTAATATCCAAAGGCTGACGGATAACACCGCCAGAATTATACATAACAAGACCTCAGTGCAAGGTATATCACCCGGCACTGAGGTCTTTTGTGTTCTGCATGGCTTGGCATGATGCGACGATAGCTTTGCTTGTTATGATTACGGTTTGGATTGTTATGATTCTTGTTTGGCTTGATGCGGCTAT
>JBJEAW010000121.1:0-11403 GCA_051869435.1 Prevotella sp.
AGGAAATTACCGCACAACTCTCTGTATAGGGGGCGGAATACGGGATTCCTTATATCATAGTGAGAATGTGAAGCCGAGGCTCCAGTACTCTTTCAGCTGGAAATATCCATAGGTGCTGTCCTTCTTTGAGGCTGAATCGTCAAAGCGGGGATAGACGAACAGGATGGTAGAGATATACTTTGAGAGCTGGAATGTCAGCGTGTTCTCCCATTCAACCTCTGCCCTGTGATAAGTGGTATAGGCGTACAGCCGCGACTTCAGGCTTATGAGCGGAGAGAACTTCCAGGAGACATCTGTCGTGAATGTCGAGCCGATGTCCCATAACGTATGGTGGCCCTCGTCAAGCCCATATTTTGTCGCAAGCGAGAGCCTGTCAACGTATTTCATATTGGCAGCTATCGGCGATATGTTCACGGTGCCTGTCAGCTTTCCCTTGAGCCAGTTCACCTTATAGTCCATACCGAGAGAGAGGTTGACATTCAGCGGTGACAGGAAGTCTGAATAGACCTTGGGGTCGTTTGATTTGTATCCGTGTGTGAACTGTGTGCTGAAAATGCCCTGCAGCGTATAGTACCATCTGTTTGAGGCCTGCACGCCAAGCTTTGATGTGAGGCGTATGAGGTCTTCCGTGCTTTTGTAGTTGTGTATCGTGTCGCCCTGTGCCGACTGCATTCCGAGCTTCATCTCCAGCTTGTTGTCCCATTTTATCTTCTCCTTGTCGTTGTAGTTCATCTGGATGGTGATGGCCCCTATCATCGAGTAGGATGATGTTCCGCCCTTATACCAGTTTCCTGAGACATAGTTCTGGATGAACTGCAGGGAGTAGTCACCGGCATAGCTCCAGAAGTTCGGCTTCACGGTGACGAGGTCAACACTGTTGCCTATATCTGACGGCGTGGATATTATAATAGGTGTGTCCTCTTCCTGGCCGGTCATGACGACATCGTTTTTCACAGGCTCTTCTGGCTTGAAGGCTATGCCGCCGCTCTGGCTGATACGTCCGTCGGTGTCGAAGACTCTCTCGGGGTGGTGGAGATACATCGTCATGAGGGCGCGGTCGGCCAGCGAGCGTGTGTCAGAGACACTGTCGAGCGAGAAAAGGCGGTGGGCCACGCCATGATAGAATGTCAGCGGCGTGAGGACATCATAATGCTCCATGCGGCTGAGTGGCTCATGATACTTGGCCGACGCCGTGTCGCCAGACTCCGCAATCCCGTCATAAAGGCGCATTTTGAATATGCGGAGCGAGTCGGCATAATGTCTGATGCTCACTGTCCTATGGGCGACGCCAGCGCGGCGTGAAGAAGAGGCGGGGGTGGATGGCTGTCCGACTGCCGTGTCAGACATAAGCAGAAGGAGCATGAGGACAGCAGCTTTCCACACGACACTCACCATGCCTGCACCGAAGAGACGACGGCAACAATACGGACAGCTGGGGAATATATCATTAATATTTGTATTCATCTATATATGTGATTGTTAGATTAAAAACGCGAGACAAGAGCCTTAGCTCCATTAATGGTGTTCTGGATGGCAGCCATGGCTTATGCTATCACAGGCCACACGTCTATGGACAGCCGTCGTGGAGACATCGGCCACTTATACGGGCACTTACAAAGGGGGGGCTCATGAAAGGCAGCACAAAGATAAAGATAATATTTTAAAAATGTTATTTATTTAGTGATATTTTTGCGTATATTATATTTTTGTAGTATTTTTGCATCTTGAATAAGGCTTGACATTCGCCACATGTCACAGACGGAAGCTTGCTGTCACGGATTCCGCTGAGCATGAAGCATATGCCGCTACCGTCATAGGAATGAGAGCATAAGGAACTCTCTGGCCCAGACTCAAAGACAATAAAACAAAGAACTTAAAAATATAAATGGACAAAAACACTATCACAGGATTTGTGCTCATAGCGCTTGTGCTCATCGGATTCGGATGGTACAACCAGCCATCCCAAGAGCAGATAGCTGAGGCGCAAAGGCAGGACTCAATCGCAAAAGTAGAGAAGAAAAAGGCTGAGGCACAGAAGCAGCAGGCCGAGGCTCAGAAGCAGGCAAAGGAAGAGGCAGCACAGGAAGACTCGACAGCCCTCTTTTACGCAGCCAAGAAAGGAACATCCCAAGACATCATACTCAAGAACAGCAAGCTCAAGGTCTCCATACCTACAAAAGGCGGCACAGTATCAAAGGTCGTCATCAAGGACTTCAAGGACCGCAACGGTAACAAGGACGTCACCCTCTTCGACGGGAAAGACCAGAAGCTGAAGTTCATGTTCGAGGGCAAGGAGGAGAACATCTCAACGGCTGACCTGTTCTTCACACCATCCCAACAGACAGACACCACGGTGACAATGACAGCGACGGCCGCGCCAGGCAAGGAAATCGTCCTGACATACCGTCTCGGCAAAGACTATCTCCTCCATGCGCAGGTAGCGATGAGAGGCATGTCGGGGCTCTTCTCCCCATCATGCAAGACGATGGACATAGAGTGGACAGACCGCTGCCGGCAGCAGGAGAAAGGCTTCATATTCGAGAACAGATACGCATCGCTGACATGGCACGAGGCCGAGGGCGGCACAGACTATCTCAGCGAGACATCAGAGAAAGTCGATGAGCCGATAGAGGAGGTGACTGACTGGATAGCCTTCAAGAACCAGTTCTTCTCGGCCGTGATGATCAGCCGTGACAATTTCAAGGAGAACGCGCTCGTGTCAAGCGTACCGCTGGAGAAAGGCACAGGCTACCTGAAAGACTACACCGCACGCCTCAAGACAGCATTCGACCCGAGCGGAGCACGCCCCTCAGAATTCGAGTTCTATTTCGGCCCCAACGATTTCCGTCTCCTTCAGGACATAGAGCGGGAGTCAACATTCGGCAAAGACCTCGAGATGGAGCGTCTGGTGTATCTCGGCTGGCCATTGTTCCGCATCATCAACCGATGGTTCACACTGTACATCTTCGACTGGCTGACAGCGATGGGCATACCTATGGGCATCGTCATAATCCTCATCACGCTGATACTGAAAGCCATAACATACCCAATGGTAAGGAAGAGCTATATGTCATCGGCCAAGATGCGTGTGCTGAAACCGAAACTTGAGGAGGCCACAAAGCAGTATAACAAGCCTGAGGACCAGATGAAGAAGCAGCAGGAGATGATGATGATGTATTCGCGCTATGGCGTGTCGCCTATGTCCGGATGTCTCCCAATGCTCATACAGATGCCTATCTGGATAGCGATGTTCAACTTCGTCCCTAACGCGATACAGCTGCGCGGGCAGTCGTTCCTCTGGATTGACGACCTCTCCACCTACGACCCGATCATTGAGTGGGGGCAGAACCTGTGGCTCATAGGCGACCACCTCTCGCTGACATGTATCCTCTTCTGCGCGTCAAACCTCCTCTACTCATGGTTCACAATGCAGCAGCAGAAGGACCAGATGGTAGGCCAGCAGGCTGAGCAGATGAAGATGATGCAGTGGATGATGTTCCTCATGCCGCTCATGTTCTTCTTCATGTTCAACGACTACTCGGCAGGTCTGAACTTCTATTACTTCATTTCCCTCCTGTTCTCCGCGATAATAATGTTCGCACTGCGCAAGACAACAGACGACGAGAAGCTCCTCGCAAAGCTTGAGGCACGCTACAAGGAGAACATGGCGAATCCTAACCGCAAGGCATCTGGACTTTACGGACGTCTGGAGGAAATGCAGCGCAAGCAGCAGGAGATGGAGCGGCAGAGACAAGAACTGCGCAAGAAGAGATTAGGACATTAACCTCAGAGAAATGCTGTGGGCGGACAAGAGGGCCGCTCATGGCATATAACCCACACAACATATATGGTAAAAGCATTCATAGCAGCAGCTGCATTGGCAATGACAACAACAGCCACTCAGGCAGAGACAAGACCGGCATTCATCGGCAAGACAGACGCCAAGACATTAGGAACAAGCCGCATGACTCCAGAGGCACTGTGGGCCATGGGACGCATCTCGGCATCGGCACCATCACCCGACGGCAAGTCGGTGGTATATCAGGTGGGCTACTACTCGGTAAAGGAGAATCGCAGCCATCACGTCATGTACATCATAAATACAGACGGAAGTGGACAGAAACTGCTCACAACATCCGCAAAGAACGAGACCGACCCCGCATGGATAGAGGGAGGGAAACGCATCGCCTACCTGTCAAGCGAGAGCGGAAGCTCACAGATATGGTCGATGCTTCCTGACGGGACAGACCGCAGACAGATGACTGACGACAAGACAGACATTGAGGGCTACAAGTTCTCTCCCGACGGGACGAAGGTAATCCTCATAAAGTCACTGCCTTATAACGACATCATACAGCCTAAGCATAAAGACCTGCCAAAGGCCACAGGACGTGTCATAACCGACCTTAACTACCGCCACTGGGACCACTATGTCGAGAGCATCTGCCATCCATACGTGGCTGATGTCGCCGAGGGCAGAATCAATGAGGGAAGAGACATCATACAGGGCGAGCCATACGAGTGTCCTATGGCACCTTTCGGAGGCGTGGAGCAGCTCGACTGGAGCACAGACTCGAAGACCATAGCATACACCTGCCGCAAGAAGACAGGACGTGACTACGCTATCTCTACCGACTCTGACATTTATCTCTACAGCCTCACCGACGGCTCCACACGCAACATATGCAAGTCTGAGGGATTCGTACAGCCAGAAGTCGAGCCTACAAAGACCATGCAGACACAGGAGATAAACTCAGCGAAGTACGCAGATGAGAACATGGGCTACGACCAGAACCCCTCATTCTCTCCCGACGGGAAATACATCGCATGGCAGTCGATGAGACGTGACGGCTACGAGTCAGACCGTATGCGCCTCTGTGTCTATGACCTCAAGACCGGCACGAAGACTTACGTGACAGAAGCATTCGACTCGAGCGTAGAGGCTTTCGCATGGGCAAAGAACTCAAAGACAATACACTTCATAGGTGTATGGCACGGATGTATAAACCTCTATAAGACAACGCTCAATGGCGATGTTGCCAAGCTCACAGATGACAGGATGGACTTCGGCAACATACAGCCTATGGCCTCACTGACAAAGAAAGGCGCCGACCAGCTGCTCATGTCACGCCATAGCATGTCGCAGGGCGACGAGCTGTATATCGTCACTCCAGGCAAGGACATCAAGACAACAAAGATATGCCAGCTGACAAACGAGAACACCGATTTCTACCAGCAGCTTAAGTTCGGAAAGGTTGAGGAGCGATGGGTAAAGACAACTGACGGCAAAGACATGCTCGCATGGATAATCCTTCCGCCAGACTTCGACCCGACAAAGAAATATCCCACCCTACTCTTCTGCGAGGGCGGCCCACAGAGTCCTGTAAGCCAGTTCTGGTCATACCGCTGGAACTTCCAGATTATGGCGGCAAACGGATATATCATAGTAGCCCCTAACCGCCGCGGACTGCCAGGCTTCGGCAGCGAGTGGTGTGAGGAGATATCAGGCGACTGGACAGGACAGTGTATGAAAGACTATCTCTCTGCCATTGACGATGCCTGCACCCTGCCTTATGTTGACAAGGACCGTCTCGGATGTGTCGGGGCAAGCTTCGGCGGATTCTCCGTCTATTTCCTTGCCGGACACCACGACAAGCGTTTCAAGGCCTTCATAGCTCATGACGGAGCATTCAACCTTGAGTCGATGTACACTGACACAGAGGAGATGTGGTTCTCCAACTGGGAATATGACGACGCGTTCTGGAACAAAGACCAGTCAGCACGTGCCAAGAGAACATACGCCAACTCCCCACACCGTTTCGTTGACAAATGGGACACACCGATACTGTGCATCCATGGCGAGCTCGACTACCGCATCAATGCCAATCAGGGCTTCGGCGCATTCAACGCCGCACGCATGAAGGGCATCCCAGCCGAGCTGCTGATATTCCCCGACGAGAACCACTGGGTATTGAAGCCACAGAACGGAGTGCTCTGGCAGCGCACATTCTTCTCATGGCTTGACAAATGGCTGAAGAAATAAGCCAAGAGACCCAAAACATGAGGCAACGGTAAACATATCATATAATCAAGGTAAAAGGAACCATACATGGCAACAGATAACAAACCCGAGGAGGAGAAGAAGGAAGTGTTGAACTTCATCGAGCAGATTGTAAAGAAAGACCTTGCAGAAGGAAAGAACGGCGGAAGACTACAGACACGTTTCCCGCCAGAGCCGAACGGGTATCTGCATATAGGTCACGCAAAAGCTATCGCGATGGATTTCGGCGTGGCCAAGAAGTTCGGAGGCGTATGTAACCTGCGCATGGACGACACCAACCCTCAGAAAGAAGACACAGAATACGTTGAGGCAATAAAGCGTGACATCGAGTGGCTCGGATTCAAATGGGGGAAACTCGTTTACGCATCAGATTATTTCCAAGACCTATGGGACTTCGCTGTGTGGTGTATAAAACAGGGAAGAGCATATGTTGACGAGCAGTCGGCTGAGACAATAGCCCAGCAGAAAGGCACACCGACAACACCGGGAACAAACTCCCCATACCGCGACCGTCCCGTCGAGGAGAGCCTGCGCCTGTTTGAGGAGATGAACTCAGGGAAGATGGAGCCAGGGAAGATGGTGCTGAGAGCAAAAATCGACATGGCATCACCTAACATGCACTTCCGCGACCCTTTCATGTACCGTGTCCTGAACATGGAACACTGGCGTACAGGAAACAAATGGAACGCATACCCTATGTACGATTTCACCCACGGACAGTCTGACTATCTGGAGGGTGTGACACACTCTATATGCACGCTCGAGTTTGTACCTCACCATGAGCTGTATGATCTCTTCGTGACATGGATAAAGGAATGGAGGGGCGAGACAGAGAATATCGAGGACAACAGGCCAAGGCAGTTTGAGTTTAACAAGCTGAACCTCAACTACACCCTGATGTCTAAGCGTAACCTGCTCATCCTCACAAAGGAAAATGTCGTCAACGGATGGGACGACCCACGTATGCCTACAATATGCGGAATACGTCGCCGTGGATATTCGCCAGAGTCTATCCTGAAGTTTATCGACTCGATAGGCTATACCACCTTTGACGCTCTCAACGACATCAAGCTGATGGAGGCCGCTGCACGCCAAGACCTCAACGAGCGTGCGACACGTGTCTCGGCTGTGCTCGACCCCGTCAAGCTCATCATAACAAACTATCCCGAGGGGAAGACCGAGGAGCTGGAAGTGGTGAACAACCCTGAGCGGCCAGAGGACGGCACACACACTATCACATTCTCACGTGAGCTGTGGATAGAGCGTTCTGACTTCAAGATCGAGCCGGACAAGAAATTCTTCCGCATGTACCCAGGGAAGGAGACACGCCTGAAAGGAGCGTACATCCTCGACTGTACAGGTTACAAAGCTGACGACAACGGGAACGTAACCGAGATATACTGCACATACGACCCTGACTCAAAGGCTGGCACGCCAGGAGCCGACCGTAAGGTAAAGGGCACCATCCACTGGGTCAGCTGTAGCCACTGCCTCCCTGCTGAGGTAAGAAACTACGAGTGCCTGTGGACATGTGAGAATCCACGCGATGCCATCAAGCAGTATGAGAAAGAGCACAATGTCAGAGGCATTGACGCCATGCGGCCATTCATCAACCCTAACAGCCTCAGCGTCAACACCAACGCTGTGATAGAGCAATATGCCGCCACACTGCCTGCTCTGTCATACCTACAGTTCAACCGTATAGGTTATTTCAACATAGACCCTGACACAAAGCCGGGTCATCTTGTGTTTAACTCAACAGTAGGACTTAAAGAGAACAAAGGAAAATAACACACAGCTCACCCTCCACCAGGCTGATACCATACCAAGAGCATGGAAACAACCTGATGGAGGGATTATAGGTAAGAGAGCATACGACCCGGAGACATGCACCGAAGGCTCATTGTGAACAAAGAAATAACGACAATTAATAAATAATGTTTACTGACTTATTCAGTTTCCTTCTTGACCAGCTCACATATGTCAATGTATTCATACTGATGACAATAGAGAGCACCTTCATACCTTTCCCATCAGAGATAGTCCTCCCCCCGGCAGCCTATCATGCCCATGCTACCGGCGACCAGAATGTATTCCTGCTCATCATAGCCGCGACATTAGGTGCAGACCTCGGTGCGACAATAAATTACTACCTTGCCTTTTATCTCGGACGCCCTATGATATATGCCTTCGCAAGGAGCAAATGGGGACGCCGCTGCCTCCTGAACGAGGAGAAAGTGGAACGGAGCGAGAGATACTTTGACGAGCATGGCGTTGTGGCAACACTGACAGGACGGCTCGTCCCTGTCGTAAGACAGCTGATATCTATACCGGCCGGACTGGCAAAAATGAATTACCTGAAATTCATACTATACACCACTATAGGAGCAGGAATATGGAACTGCGTGCTGGCCGCCATCGGATGGTATCTTCAGACTATTGTCCCAGAAGACCAGCTGATGGATAAGGTAAACGAATACAGCGAGCATATAAAGATAGTAATCCTTGCGGTGATCCTTATTGCCGCCATAATCCTCATAACTAAAAAACACCTAAGAAAATAATGGAAAACAACATTTGCAGACTTAACCCCAAGGACTTCAAGACCGTTGTTAACGGAAAGAAGACAGAACTTTTCATACTGCGCAACCAAAATGGTTACGAGTGTGCAGTGACAAACTATGGTGGAGCAATCGTCGCTATCATGGTGCCTGACAAGAACGGCCAGATAGCCAACGTCATCCAGGGGCATGACAATATCCAGGACGTGATAAACTCTCCTGAGCCTTTCCTCTCAACACTCATCGGGCGTTTCGGCAACCGCATCAGAGAGGGCAAGTTCACACTCAGCGGCAAACAGTACCAGCTGGCGCTCAACGACGGGCCAAACCATCTGCATGGTGGCCCGACAGGTTTCCACGCACGCATGTGGGATGCCACCCAGATGAACGACAACACCGTCGTGCTGAAATACACATCAGCTTACGGCGAGGAAGGATTCACAGGCGAGATGACAATAACAGTATTATACACATGGACTGACGACAATGAGCTTATCATTGACTATCTCGCAACAACGAACAAGAAGACCATCGTCAATCTGACCCACCACGCATTCTTCTCTCTCGCCGGAATAGCCGACCCTACCCCATCTGTCGAGAACCTCATCTGCGAGATGAATGCCGACTTCTACCTCCCTATCGACGAGACAAGCATCCCAACAGGCGAGATACTGAAGGTAGAGGGCACACCGTTTGACTTCCGTACTCCAAAGACAATCGGTCAGGACATAAACGCTGACAACGAGCAGCTCAAGAACGGTCATGGATACGACCACAACTATGTTCTCAACAAGCGCGAGGTGGGCGAGCTCAGCTTCGCCGCACGCATCACAGAGCCAAACTCCGGCCGCACGATGGAATGCTGGACAACAGAGCCAGGACTGCAGATGTACACAGGCAACTTCGAGAGCGGCATAAAGGGCACACACGGCTCTACATACCCATACCGCAGCGGTATATGTCTTGAGGCACAGCACTTCCCAGACTCACCAAACAGGCCATATTTCCCTTCTGTCGTGTTAAAGCCAGGAGAGGAATATACACAGCGCACTATATATAAGTTTGGCGTGACAAGATAAAGGGTGGTTCTATAAATTAGCCTTGACAGATTTCAATTCTATTTTTGAGGTCAAAGTGCAAGTGAGAGAGGAAGCAATGCGGGCATTGTGACCGAGCGAACTTACACTTTGGGGCAAAAAGAGAGCGAAAGATGGCAAGACGTTACACTCCACTCTGAGAATACATCTACGGTGGTAATTTTTAGAACCACCCTAAAGAAACAACAAGCCTCTTCACTTACATTCACACGTAAAGTGAAGAGGCATAATACCTAATAACTATGGATATAGAACACGTTAGAAGCAGATTTATCAAACATTTTGATGGAAAGACAGGGAATATCTACGCTGCACCAGGACGTATTAACCTCATAGGCGAGCATACAGACTATAACGGCGGTTTCGTCTTCCCTGGAGCCGTTGACTGCGGCATAATGGCTGAGATACGCCCTAATGGCACTCAGACTGTCATGTGCTACAGCATCGACCTCAAAGACCGCGTAGAATTCAAGGTGACAGACACCGAAGGCCCACGCGCCACATGGGCACGCTTCATCTTCGGAATAGTAAAGGAGATGCAAGGTCTCGGCGTTGACGTGCAGGGATTCAACACAGCTTTCGCCGGTGATGTGCCTCTCGGTGCGGGCATGTCATCATCAGCAGCACTTGAGAGCTGCTTCGCCTTCGCTTTGAACGACCTCTTCGGTGACAACCGCGTAAGCAAATGGGACCTCGTTCTTGCCGGACAGGCAACAGAGCACAAGTATATCGGATGTAATTGCGGCATCATGGACCAGTTTGCAAGCGTCTTCGGACAAGAGGGAAAACTCATGCGCCTCGACTGCAACACTCGTGAGTTTGAGTACTTCCCATTCGACCCACAAGGCTATAAGCTTGTCCTTGTCAACTCATGCGTGAAGCATGAACTGGCTGGCTCGCCATACAACGACCGCCGACGCTCATGTGAGAACGTGGTGAAAGCTGTCAACGTGAAACATCCAGAGCGTAACGCACAGACATTAAGAGACTGTACATGGGACGACCTGAAAGAGGTGAGCGGCGATGTCTCGGCCGAAGACATACAGCGCGCCACTTTCGTGCTCGGCGAGAAAGACAGGGTGCTCGGTGTATGTGACGCTCTCAACAAGGGAGACTATGAAGAGGTGGGCAGACTGATGTACTTAACACATCAGGGACTGTCAAAAGACTATGAGGTCAGCTGTGAAGAGCTTGACTACCTCAATGACATAGCTAAAGAATGCGGCGTAACAGGCTCACGCATCATGGGCGGCGGCTTCGGCGGATGCACAATCAACCTTGTCAAGGACGACATCTATGACACATTTGTCGCTACAGTCAGAGAGAAGTACAAGGAGAAGTATGGCATCGAGCCACGAATCCATGACGTACACATCGGTAATGGCGCGAGAAGAATATGCTGACACTACAGCATAGCTAATAGACCGTATGCCAATCTTACACAGAGATTGACACGCTGACTATAAATAGCGGGAGGCTGACCATAAAACTATGGTATAGCCTCCCGCTACATAATCATACATATGGGATGGAATACTGACCTATTCCAGCCTGCCGCTGTCACTGTCGAGAAAAGACGTTAAGGCAAGGTGTATATCATTATATGTCCTTTCAAAATCGCCCGTGTACTATAACCACCAAAACGAAAAGTACACATTTTTAAAACGAAAAATCCCGAATGGGG
>JBJEAW010000122.1:0-44529 GCA_051869435.1 Prevotella sp.
TTTCTTTGTAATTGCTTGCACCATAGCTCGCTATGCTGCTTCACCCTTACAAAAACAATCTGCTCGGAGATAGAACAAAATCCCATCAAATATCGTGCAAACGAGAGGAGAACCAAGCTTGCTTGGGTTATCCCCGAAATATCGTGCAAGGTGAGTGCAATAGAGCTTGCTCATATTGCCGAGCCGCAGCCGATATTCAACGAAGTTAAATGCAGCCGATATTATCTAAAGCTAATTTATAGAACCACCCTTAATTGATTTCCGTACAAAGGTACATAGAATTTTCGACAAAAGCAAACGATTGTTGGAAAATATTTCTCTCCTGACCGCCGAAAAGCGTTTTGCATACATAAGGTGGGAATTATCAGACCCCGCCTTTGTTGCAGGCCTGTCACGTATGAGACGCAACCGGCTTGCGGCGCATCAGCCAAGCCTGATGATGACCTTCGCTCTTACTTAGCCACACTGGTCATGCTGGTCATGGCTGGGGCTGTCACCGTGTCTGTATGAGGCTCTCGGCAAGTGACGTGAGCTCCTCCCCGCTCATTGCTCCGACGTGTCTTGACATGTTGCCGTCTTTGTCGATGATGATAAGTGTCGGCACTGCCTCTATCCCGATAGCTCTGGCAAACCCCTCATTGGCGTCAATATCTACCTGGATGACCTGTAGAGACTCTTTGTAGCTCTCTGCAAGCGACTTTATGTGGGGAGCCATCTTCATGCATGGCCCGCACCATGTCGCAAACATGTCGATAATGGCTGGACGACCCTCCGTGTACCCGTACTCCTTAAGATAGTCCATGATGTCTTTCTCCACGTTTCCCGCTGTGTCCACTGCAGCGTCTGCGTCTGTGATGCTGCTTTCGGGAGCAGGCTCGTTGGCAGGAGCACTTCCTTCTGTCCCGTATTGTGTTATTACAAATACCACTGCTGTCCCGAACAGTATAGCCAGAAACAGTCCGGCGTGTCTTGTTATAAAGTTTGGCTTCTTCATGCTTTGATAGTTTTTGCTGTCATTTGTCTTGCAAAAATAATATACTTGTTTCATCTTTCCAAAGAAATCTTGAAATAAAAATCATAATATGTATTAAATTGTTGCTAAATCTCTTGCATGTTCCAAAAAATATACGTAATTTTACCCTCGCAAACCTAATAGATGTATATCAATGGCATGATGCCGTCAGCCCCCTGTTGTATGCTTTTTCAGACAGGCGCATTATGCTCTCTCGACCACCCCTGTCACCTTAATTATAATAAATAATAATCCTAATACATACCACTATGAAACTTTACCAAACTAATGAGATTAAGAACATTGCATTGCTTGGCAATGACGGTTCTGGTAAGACAACCCTCACTGAATCACTGCTCTACGAGGCAGGTATAATACAGCGTAGAGGACGTGTAAGTCAAGGTACTACCGTCAGCGACTACTTCCCCGTAGAGCAAGATTATGGATATAGCGTATTCTCAACAGTATATCATGTAGAATACAACAATAAGAAGCTTAACATCATCGACTGTCCGGGTTCTGACGACTTCGTCGGGGCTGCAATCACCGCGCTGAATGTTACAGATACAGCTGTGCTCCTGCTTAACGGACAGTATGGCCCGGAGGTGGGCACACAGAACCACTTCCGTTATACAGAGAAGCTGAAGAAGCCAGTCATCTTCCTTGTCAACCAGCTCGACTCAGAGAAGTGTGACTACCATAATGTCCTTGAGAGACTGAGGGAGATATACGGCCCGAAGGTCGTCCCTGTACAGTATCCTATCAATGAGGGCCCTGACTTCAACGCGCTCATTGACGTGCTCCTCATGAAGAAATATTCATGGAAGCCAGAGGGCGGCGCTCCTATTATCGAGGAAATCCCTGCCGAGGAGATGGACAAGGCTATGGAGATGCACAAGGCTCTCGTTGAGGCCGCAGCAGAGAATGACGACACGCTGATGGAGAAATTCTTCGAGACAGAACAGCTCACAGAGGACGAGATGCGTGAGGGAATACGTAAGGGACTTGTCACACGCTCTATCTTCCCTGTTTTCTGTGTTTGTGCAGGCAAGGATATGGGTGTGCGCCGCCTGATGGAGTTCCTTGGCAATGTCGTTCCTTTCGTTGACGAGATGCCAAAGGTGCATAACACACGTGGCGAGGAGGTGCCTGTTGCCACAGGCGGCCCGACATCTCTCTACTTCTTCAAGACAGGTATAGAGCCTCATATCGGAGAGGTGGCATACTTCAAGGTTATGTCAGGCTCAGTGAAGACTGGCGACGAGCTGCAGAATGCCGACCGTGGCTCAAAGGAGCGTCTCGGACAGATCTATGTCTGTGCAGGAGCAAACAGACAGCCTGTCGAGCAGTTGAACGCCGGCGATATAGGATGTGCCGTGAAGCTCAAGGATGTCAAGACCGGCAACACTCTTAACGGAAAAGACACTGACAACAGATTCGACTTCATCAAATATCCTAACTCAAAGTATTCACGCGCAATCAAGGCCGTCAATGAGTCTGAGACAGAGAAGATGATGGCCGCATTGCTACGTATGCGCCAGGAAGACCCGACATGGGTCGTTGAGCAGTCAAAGGAGCTCAGACAGATTATCATACACGGACAAGGTGAGTTCCACCTCCGTACACTGAAGTGGCGTTTGGAGAATAACGAGAAGATTCAGGTGCGCTTCGAGGAGGCCCGCATTCCTTACCGTGAGACAATCACAAAGGCAGCCCGTGCTGACTATCGTCATAAGAAACAGTCAGGCGGCGCAGGCCAGTTCGGCGAGGTACACCTTATCGTCGAGCCTTATGCAGAGGGAATGCCTGACCCAACAGCATACACATTCGGCGGACAGGAGTTCCGTATGAATATCAAGGGACGCGAGGAGGTTGACCTCCCATGGGGCGGAAAGCTCGTATTCCTCAACTCTGTCGTCGGTGGAGCTATCGACGCACGCTTCATGCCAGCCATCCTCAAGGGTGTTATGGACTGTATGGAACGTGGCCCGCTGACAGGCTCTTACGCACGTGATGTTCGCGTTGTCGTTTACGATGGCAAGATGCACCCGGTTGACTCTAACGAGCTGTCATTCATGCTCGCAGCCCGTAATGCCTTCGCTATGGCATTCCGTGAGGCAGGTCCGAAGATTCTTGAGCCTATCTATGACCTTGAGGTCTATGTGCCAGCCGATTATATGGGTGATGTGATGTCTGACCTCCAGGGACGCCGCGCCCTCATCATGGGTATGGACTCAGAGAGCGGATACCAGAAGCTCCAGGCTAAGATACCTCTGAAAGAGCTTGCCAACTACTCTATCGCCCTCAGCTCTCTTACAGGCGGACGCGCTTCGTTCACAACAAAGTTCGCAAGCTACGAGCTCGTTCCTTCTGACATACAGCAACAGCTCATCGCAGCTCACGAGGAGGAGATGAAGAATGATGACTAATGGAAAGTAAGGGGAAGCCTAATGAAATATTGACAGCTGATACCCTATATACTATAACAAGACAAGAGACAGCCACAGATACTGATATCTGTGGCTGTCTCTTGTCTTGTTATAGTATATCTCATGCGGCCTCTTGCATGACAAATAAAAATCTGTAACCCGGACAGTAATAAATAAATATCCCACCTTTTCATTAGAAAAGATGGGATATGTGTCATTAATCTATAAAGAAGATTATCGACGGAGACCGAGAGCCTTAACGATAGCACGGTAGCGCTCGATGTCGATCTTCTTGAGATAGTTAAGAAGGGCGCGACGCTTACCTACAAGCTTTGTAAGAGAACGTGCTGTGCGGAAATCCTTGTGGTTCTCCTTGAGGTGCTCTGTGAGGTGCTTGATGCGGTAAGAGAAAAGAGCAATCTGGCTCTCTGGTGAGCCTGTGTCAGTTGCTGACTTGCCGTACTGGCTGAAGATCTCTGTCTTCTTCGTGTTGTCTAAATACATTAGAGATAGTGATTAATGGGTTGATAAATTACATCCTTCTGATGCCTCCAGATCCTTAATCACAGACCTGAACATCCTTTGAATGCAGCCTCTCCTCGTGAAAAGCGGTGCAAAGTTACTGCTTTTTGTCTGAATATCTGTTGCTTATGACGGATTTTCTTCTTTTTGTTAATGTTATTTAACGGTATTACGCCCCGCAGTAACTATTCTGCGAATGCGTTTTGATGCGAGAAAATCGATTCTTGGTTTCTCAGTTAGCACGCGCTGTAAGCGCAGAAGAGCACAGCCATGGGCTATGGGCTTCTGCGCTTTCAGTGCGTGCCGCTTAATATAATCGAATAGTTACGGGCTATAGACTGGATATCAGACATGTATGACATGCGGCTTCCGGCCTATGGGCCGTGTTGTAGCTCTTACTTGCTTTCTGACAGCTCCTTGGCCTTTTTGAGCGCTATGTCGATATGTGGGCATATGTGGTCCTCGCCTATTATGTCATACAGCTTTGCCTTGTCAAGCACAGCGTGTACTTTAGGATTGACACCTGACAGGACGACATCGATGCCTTGCTGCTTGGAGGCTATACATATATTGCTGAGGTTATGTACTCCCGTCGAGTCGATGAATGGCACCTTTCGCATACGTATGATACGCACAGACGGCTTCTCACGGAATCTTGTCATAAGCTCCTCGGCCTTGTTTCCCGCGCCGAAGAAGAACGGGCCGTTTATCTCATATACCTCGATGTCCTGTGGCACGATGAGATGCTCGTCATGCTGTGACTGGAGGTCAGACTCCTCTTCCACATCGATGTCTCTCACCTGCTGCACGTCGCTGGTCTCTGCCATGCGGCGCATGAAAAGCAGACATGCGATGACAATGCCCACCTCAATGGCTATTGTAAGGTCGAAAATGATGGTCAGGAAGAATGTCACGAGCAGTACGGTGATGTCCGATTTCGGATTCCTCAGAATGCCGAGGAATGACGGAATGCCGCACATGTTATAGCTGACCATCACAAGTATTCCGGCGAGACAAGCCATCGGTATATACTTGGCGAGGGGCATAAGGAACAGGAAAATAAGAAGCAGCACAACGGCATGTATGATGCCTGCCACAGGAGTGCGGCCGCCATTGTTGATGTTTGTCATGGTGCGTGCTATGGCACCTGTTGCGGGAATGCCTCCGAAGAGTGGAGTGACAAGGTTGGCGATGCCTTGGCCTATCAGCTCGTTGTTCGAGTTGTGGCGGTCGCCAATCACACCGTCAGCAACAGTGGCTGACAATAATGACTCTATGGCTCCTAACAAGGCTATCGTCAACGCTGGCTGTACAAGTCCCTTCATCGTCAGCCATGACAGCTCAGGGACATCTGCGCCAGGCATCTCTGACGATATTGAGAAACGGTCGCCAATGGTCTCTATGCTTGTTATGCCAAAATAATTCCTCAGTACCAGTGCGACAATTGTCGTGAGGATGATGGCAATGAGCGAGCCGGGTATCTTCTTGCTGATGCGTGGCAGCAGAATTATTGTCAAAAGAGACAGTACTCCGATGAGCAGGCTCCATGCATCGATGGTAGAGACATTGTCCGCATAGCATATCCACTTCTCAATAAAATCGCTCGGGACTTTGTCAATGTGCATTCCGAAAAAGTCTTTCACCTGAGTTGAGAATATCGTCACGGCTATTCCCGAAGTGAAGCCTACAACAATAGGGTAGGGGATGTATTGGATGATAGTGCCAAGCCTGAGAAGTCCGAAGAGTACAAGGAAGGCTCCTGCCATGAACGTCGCTATCGTGAGTCCTGACATGCCATACTGCTCTATGATGCCGTATATGATGATTATAAACGCACCTGTCGGCCCGCCTATCTGCACTTTGGAACCACCGAAGACAGAGACGAGCAATCCCGCTACGATCGCTGTGATGATTCCTTTCTCTGGAGACACGCCAGAAGCTATACCAAACGCTATGGCAAGTGGCAGGGCAACAATGCCTACGATGATGCCAGCCATTATATCTGCTGAAAGAGTCTTCTTGTCGTAGTGCTTCAGACAAGATATGAGTTTCGGTTTGTACATGTTCTATATAATAAATGTTTTCTAATCGTTATTCTTGTTATCCTGTTATTCTTGGCAGAGAGGAAGACTGGGGTGGCAGGATATACCGCCCGGCATTCATTCCTCCCGGTATATTGCATCGCATAGCCTGTCAAAGCTCTTCGTGACACTCTCGGTAGGAATGGCGTGGCATATCATACCCCCGCCATGACAAAGGCTCTGCCGCCGGTAGCTTGTATCTTGTAACTAAGATTTGCAGGCAAGTCCGTATCGCTTGCCTGCAAATCCGATGCGAGACCATGCTATGGCAAGTCTGCCATTCCGCATCAGTCTATGTGATATCCCCACAGCGCGTTGTTGCGGGTGTTCTGGCCATTATGTGGCTGTATCTCTTGCCCTCTGCAACAAGTGGCGTTATTTCTTGTCTTTCAGGAGGTCGCGTATCTCAGTGAGCAGCTTCTCTTCTGCTGATGGCTCTGGCTCGGCTGCTGGCGCTGCAGGCTGCTCCTCCTTCTTCTTTGAGAGGCTGTTTATTCCTTTGACAAGGAGGAAGACGCAGAGCGCAATGATGACGAAGTCAATGATTGTCTGTATGAAGCTGCCATAGTTTATTGTAGCAGGCGCGAGCTCTACACCTTCGATGACAGTCTGTGGTAGTGTCACTTTCAGGTCAGAGAAGTTGACACCTCCGATGATGTAGCCGATGGGTGGCATGATGATGTCATTCACTATAGACGTGACAATCTTGCCAAAGGCACCGCCGATGATCACACCGACAGCCATGTCAACAGCATTGCCCTTTACTGCAAACTCTTTGAACTCTTGTAGGAATTTAGCCATAAACGTAGTGGTTAAAAATGATGAAAATGTATTATAAGAGATTAAGTTTGGTGCAAAGGTAATGATTTTATATCAATAAATATAATTTTTTATAAAAAAATATTGTCTTTCTTGCCTATTATAAAAGATTTTTTTGTAATTTTGCGTCGCAAAAAAGATAGAGCAGAATGACAAATTGATATTTGTGATGCTTTTTTCATTCCGAAAGACTATTACAATAAACATAGGTATTACTTTTTTAAAATAAAAGAAACAAATGACAAAAATTGGTATTAACGGTTTCGGTCGTATCGGCCGTTTCGTATTCCGCGCTTCAATGAACCGCGACGACATCCAGGTTGTAGGTATCAATGACCTCTGCCCAGTAGATTACCTCGCTTACATGCTCAAGTATGACACAATGCACGGTCAGTTCGAGGGTACAATCGAGGCAGACGTAGAGAACTCTAAGCTCATCGTTAACGGTCAGGAGATCCGTGTGACAGCAGAGCGCAACCCAGCTGATCTTAAGTGGAACGAGGTTGAGGCTGAGTACGTCGTTGAGTCAACAGGTCTCTTCCTCACACAGGAGAAGGCTCAGGCTCACATCGAGGCTGGTGCAAAGTACGTTGTAATGTCTGCTCCTTCAAAGGACGCTACTCCAATGTTCGTTTGTGGCGTTAACTTCGACAAGTATGAGAAGGGTACACAGTTTGTTTCTAACGCTTCTTGCACAACAAACTGTCTCGCTCCTATCGCTAAGGTACTCAACGACAAGTTCGGTATCACAGACGGTCTCATGACAACCGTTCACTCTACAACAGCTACACAGAAGACTGTTGACGGCCCATCTATGAAGGACTGGCGTGGTGGCCGCGCTGCTGCCGGCAACATCATACCTTCTTCTACTGGTGCTGCTAAGGCTGTAGGTAAGGTTATCCCTGAGCTCAACGGCAAGCTCACAGGTATGTCTATGCGTGTTCCTACTCTCGACGTTTCTGTTGTTGACCTCACTGTTAACCTCGCTAAGCCAGCTACATACGCTGAGATTTGCGCTGCTATGAAGGAGGCTTCTGAGGGCGAGCTCAAGGGTGTTCTTGGCTACACAGAGGATGCTGTCGTTTCTTCTGACTTCCTCGGCGACACACGCACTTCTATCTTCGACGCTAAGGCTGGTATCGCTCTTACAGACACATTCGTTAAGGTTGTGTCTTGGTATGACAACGAGATCGGCTACTCTAACAAGGTGCTCGAGCTCATCGCTCACATGAAGAAGGTTAACGGCTAATCATAGACCGTTGTATCCAGAACTCTGGGAACATTGTTCAGGAATACATATAAACATAAGCCACTGCGAGTCATTCTTGACCCACAGTGGCTTTTTCTGTATGCCCGGCATGAGTATCGACTAACGGGTGCAAGTCCCGAAGCCACCCAAATAGCGGGAAGGCGATAGCCAAGGGCAATGGTGTCCATCGCGAGGTGGAGCCTGAAGGAAGCCGGCGGCAAACATCTGACCCAACTAACCGAATGTCCGTATGTATAATGTGAACTATTACAGACCTATATCACACGGATTATCACGGACAGTCGCGGAGATTGTTATTTTATCATGAACCGATTGAGCAGCGAGGGTAGAGACAGAACTTATTCTGACTGTGCTATGGCGGGAAAGGGGCATTTACACGAATGAGGTTGAGGCGTTATTTCGGGTCAGCGGACAGCAATAAAACAAAAACTTAAAATCAACCCCTTGTGTTTGATGCAAAATGTCTCTTGCGAGCCATCAATGCTGCAGCCGTCTGAAAATCCTTGAGCGAGCTCAGTTATTTTCAGACGGCTACATCATTGCCCTATCGGGTTTTGCATCAATCACAAGGCGATAAACATGAATAAACCATTCTTCTGTAACAATAGTGGACTATAATATATATATACCTCTTCTAACAAAACGTCTATTTGCCTTTGTTGAAGGCTGGCTACATTTAACTTTGTTGAATATCGGCTGCATTTAATTTCGTTGAATATCGGCTGCACTCGGCATAGCCCAAGCAAGCTTGGCTCTGCTCTTGTTTGCACGATATTTCGGCATAGCCCGAGCGAGCTCGGCTCTGCATTCAGTTTATACTGGTTTTTGTGATTTGTAGTTTTACTGGTGACATAGGAAGGGGCTTATCCCTTAGTACAAACAAGATGACGCCACAAGAGGCTGCTAAAGCTCTTATGGCGTCATTATCATTATCTTGGCCGTTCATCCCATTTCTATGCCGTGAGATGAAACGGTGGCTTGTCGTGTTCTCCGATTACTTTGCGTAAGCTACAGAGCGTGTCTCGCGTATGACGGTAATCTTCACCTGGCCTGGATATGTCATTTCGGTCTGTATCTTATTTGCTATCTCTCCTGACAGTGCCTCTGTCTCAGCGTCGGTCATCTTGTCAGCGCCAACTATCACGCGCAGCTCACGTCCGGCCTGTATGGCGTATGTCTTTGTCACGCCGGGGTAAGACATGGCTATGGCCTCAAGGTCGTTAAGACGCTTGATGTAAGCCTCTACAATCTCGCGGCGGGCACCTGGGCGTGCTCCGGAGATGGCGTCACAGACCTGGACAATAGGAGCGAGGAGTGTCTGCATCTCCATCTCGTCGTGGTGGGCGCCTATGGCGTTACATATATCTGGTTTCTCCTTGTATTTCTCAGCTACCTTTGCTCCGTAGAGTGCGTGTGGCATCTCGTTCTCCTCGTCAGGCACTTTGCCTATATCATGCAGCAGGCCGGCGCGTTTTGCTTTCTTTGGGTTAAGCCCGAGTTCAGAGGCCATTACCGCACAAAGGTTGGCTGTCTCGCGTGCATGCTGTAGGAGGTTCTGTCCGTAGGAAGAGCGGTATTTCATCTTTCCTACTATGCGCACGAGCTCTGGGTGTAGTCCGTGTATGCCGAGGTCTATTGTCGTGCGTTTTCCTGTCTCGACAATCTCGTTGTCAAGCTGTTTCTTTACTTTCGCGACCACCTCCTCTATTCTTGCCGGATGTATTCGTCCGTCAGAGACGAGCTGGTGGAGTGCAAGGCGGCATACCTCGCGGCGGATAGGGTCAAAAGCAGATATCACTATCGCCTCTGGCGTGTCATCTACAACTATCTCTACTCCGCATGCGGCCTCAAGGGCTCTGATGTTACGTCCCTCGCGTCCGATGATGCGTCCTTTCACCTCGTCATTGTCTATGTGGAAGACACTGACAGAGTTCTCTATGGCTGTCTCTGTGGCTGTTCTCTGTATTGTCTGTATGACAATCTTGCGTGCCTGCTGGTTGGCGTTCAGCTTTGCGTCCTCGACGATCTCATTGATGTATGCCTGTGCGTCAAGGCGTGCCTTGTCTTTGAGGTTCTCAACAAGTCTTGCCTTTGCCTCGTCAGCGCTCAGTCCGCTTATTTGCTCAAGCTTCCTTAGCTCCTGCTCTTCCATGCGGTTCAGCTCGTCTTCTTTTACGGCGAGGAGATTGCGCTGGTTCTCGAGTTGCTGGTTCCGGTTTTCAAGTTCCTGTTTCTGCTGTTCGAGTTCTTTCTTGTTGCGGTTGATGTCGTCCTGTCTCTGGTTGAGCTGCTGTTCGCGTTGTCTTTGTCTCTGCTCGTTTTGTGAGATTCTCTGGTTGCGTTGCTGTGCTTCCTTTTCTAGCTCGTTTTTCTTATTGAGGTATTTTGCTTTCACCTCGAGCAGCTTTTTCTCTTTCAACACTTCCGATTCTTTCTCGGCAGCTGCGATCATTCCTTTATATATGCCTTTTATGACATATCTGAACATGACGTATCCTATACTTGTGCCGACGATGACGCCGACAAAAGCCGTGATGATGTAGTACAAGTACATATATTTATAAATATAGATGTGATGATAATAAAAAAGATTACTTACTTGTTTTTGTCGTTACCGTGTGCATAGTCTTTGCTTAAAACAGTATTAATCTCTTCTGTGAGTTTGCTGAGGATGTCTGAGTATGGGGCGTTGTCGTTGCGTTTTGCCTCACGCTCATAACGCATGGTAATATCTACAAGGGCCATATATAATATTTCCTTGTTGCTTTTCAGGCCATTGTAATATTGGGTATAGTTGCCCACCACTTCTGTTATGAGTGTTGCAGACTTCCGGTACAGCTCCTCGTCATCACGGTTTATCTTCACCGCCATGTCTGTATCGTACAGATGCAATCTTATATTCAGTTTGTTTTCTTCAGCCATGCTGTAACTCATTTTTGAGTGTTGTTCTGCTGTTCTGTAAGCAGTGTGATGCACTTCTCGACGTCTCGTATCAGTTTGTTCACACGTTTGCGTGTCTCATCAATGTCGTTGTTTGTGAGCTCAACAATCCTGGCACTCTTGAGCATGTCATAATCGTGTTTGGCGGCTGTTGCGAGGAGTTCCATCTCTTTTGACTTTCTCTCTTCGTCGGCGAGCCGTGCTTTAAGCTCACACAGCTCTCCTTCCATCTTCTCGTATTTAAGAAGAAGTTGTCTCACTGTTGTGGCGAAAGCCATTATTTCGTGCTCGTAATTAGACATCTTTGATTGGTTTTTACCGCAAATTTACATAAATTTACGGATTTTAGGGTGTTATGTGTACAAAGTTTAACCTTTATTACGAAAAAAGATTTGACCTGTACGGATGAAATTCCAATTTTCTGTGGGTTGAATGTCCTTCTCTCGTCCCACGGCCATTGTTCCAGCCCGCTTCCGCCCCGTAAATGTCGTGGTTTTTTATTGGCATTTATGTGATGTTTCTCAAACAGTACTAATGGGACGCTCATCCAGTGTGTATGAGCCTGTCATCCAGTATTAGTGAGCCGCTCATCCGCTACCTTTGGTGAGAGCGGGGGTAAATCTTTGAAGCAAAGCGCTTTACCGTATAGTCTCACATTTTGGCGGCCTGCCTGCTCCAAAGCGCTTCTATGCGATGCTGGCCGTATAGGTCGGAACGGACTTTGGCTTCTTGTCGCTGGGGGAAGGTTGTGTGCTTTCTTTTGCCATATCTTCCTTATATGGCTGTTGCAGGTTCGCTTGTCTGATGATGTCCGTTGGTTGACGCGGGTATGTGGGGGGTGGGGCGATTCTGGGTTGTGGTCTCCATGCATGAGCCTTTTGCAGGGTCATGCATGGAGACGGTGTCTATATGGCATTCGGCTGGATGTTGGCCGTTGTCTTGCCATTAGTCGTTTGTGGCTTGGGGTTTCTCTTTCTTTGCCAGCATGACGAGCTGGAAGACGAAGGCTGATGTCCACTGCTCGGAGAATCCTAATTGCTTGGCGTATTTCCTGATTTCCAGCACGGTCTTCAGTGTTGCCTGGTCAGAGTAGTCGTTCTTGGTAAAGACTTCATGCACGGTCTTCTCGGTCATTGTTCGCAATGCTCCCTTGAAGAATGACGGGAGGCGCAGCTTGAACTTCATGAGGTTGCCCATGAGCATCATGAGGTCTTGTGTGAACTGCTGGAATTGTATGAGATATACCTGCACATCCTGCATCTTACGGCATTTTCTCTTCACGCTTTGGTCTATCTCGCTGAAGAAGTTGTCTTCTGTCCCGTACATCTCTTTGAGCATCTTCTGGCAGCGCACCTTCTCTCCTATGCCGAGCTTGTTGTTGACAGTAGGCACTTTCAGCTTTGACTTGAATATCCTCAGGTCGGGCAGCATGGCAAGGTTTGTTATGCCGACATTAGCCGCTATGGCAGCCTGGAAGTAAACACGTATGAGTGTCATGTAATCTTCCATTCCCGGCTCTTGTGTCTCTGGCTTTCTCTTAAATAATTTATTTATAAGACCCATTGTTATTTCTTTTGTTTTTGTTGATTTTATTCGCAAAATTACTTATTTTTCATGACTTAAGCAAGAAAATACGGCTTTTTATTAATTTATACCCATTTTTATTTGCGCATTAAATGATTTTTGGTTAATTTTGCAATAGAATTGGACTGAGTAATATGGAAAACGTTTATAGAAGATTCACGAACGGGAGCAGAATAATATACTTGACAGTGGCGGCTTTTGACATTGTCCTGGCTAACATTGTCCTCTATGCTCTGGTCAACTGCGGGCTGATACGCATCCCGCCTATGTTGGTCGGTGATGATGCCGCCGGCGTGTTTGTCGCGACGGTGGCCTCGCTCGTATCTATCTTGTTCTATGGCAATTTGATATACAGACAGCGTGTGAGTGTTGTCGAGGTTGTCACCCGTAGCTTCAAGCTCGCTGTTTTCCAGTCGATGGCTCTGATGGTTGTCGCGAGACTCATGTCTGATACTTCAGAAGGCATTATCAGCGTGACAGCATATTATTTTGCGACGTACTACATCCTTCTGCTCGTTGTGAGGTTTTGTGAGCGTCAGATGCTCAATCACCTCAGACGTATGGGGCATAACAGGCGGTCGGTCATCTTTGTCGGAACGGACATTGACCAGCATATGCACCTTTACCGTGACATGGCGGAGAATGCGGCCATGGCATATCATTTCCTTGGCTACTACAGCGACACTAAGTTGCCTCAGGATATCGAGGGGCTGAAGTTCCTTGGCACACAGAGGAAACTCTGTGAGGAGATAGAGAATGGCAATACGCCATTCTATGCCGATGAGGTGTTCTACTTCATGAAGACATCTGAGGAGCAGGAGTCTGTCGTGTCCCTTGTCAAGTATTGTGACAAGCATATCATACAGCTCTTCCTGCTGCCTGAGTTCTTCTCGTATCTGTCTTTCACGTTCTCGCCGGTGAATTATGGCGGGCTGACATTGTTCACGAGCCATAACAACAATATAGGACGTCTGGACAGCAGGATTATAAAAAGGCTCTTCGACATACTGTTCTCGTTGGTGGTGTGCGTCTTCATGCTGCCATTCGTGCCTGTAATATGGCTGATAATCAAGGTGCAGAGCCCCGGCCCGGTATTCTTCAAGCAGAAGCGGACAGGCCTTAACGGGAAAGAGTTCATGCTGTATAAGTTCCGTTCCATGCATGTCAATCCCGATGCCGACCGTCTCCAGGCCACAAAGGACGACCCGCGGAAATTCCCTTTCGGCGAGTTCATGCGTAAGACAAACATTGACGAGCTGCCACAGTTCTTTAATGTCCTCAGAGGCGATATGAGCATCGTAGGCCCGCGTCCACACATGGTTTACCATACAGAGATGTATTCAAATCTCATCGAGAAGTACATGGTGCGCCATTTCTCTAAGCCGGGCATAACAGGATGGGCCCAGGTGACAGGCTTCAGAGGCGAGACACGAGAGCTGTGGCAGATGGAAGAGCGTGTGAAGCGCGATATATGGTATAATGAGAACTGGTCCTTCCTCCTTGACCTGGAGATAATCGCCCGCACTGCCATACAGATAATATTCCCTAACAAAAACGCATATTAACCCTGAACGATGAAAGGTATAGTTCTTGCCGGAGGTTCCGGCACACGTCTTTATCCGATAACAAAGGGCATCAGCAAGCAGCTGATACCAATATTTGACAAGCCGATGATATATTATCCCATCTCGGTCTTGATGAATGCAGGCATACGTGAGATACTTGTCATATCCACCCCTCATGACCTGCCGGGCTTCAAGCGTCTTCTTGGAGACGGACATGAGATAGGTGTATCATTCAGCTATGCCGAGCAACCTTCCCCTGATGGACTTGCCCAGGCCTTCATCATTGGAGAAGAGTTTATCGGCGATGACAGCGTCTGCCTCGTGCTCGGAGACAATATCTTCCATGGTGTGGGGTTTGAGGAGGTGCTGAGACAGAGTGTCCTCAATGTCGAGAATGACGGGAATGCCACGGTCTTCGGATACTGGGTGAATGACCCTGAGCGGTATGGAGTGGCGGAGTTCGACGCCGACGGCAACTGCCTGTCGATAGAGGAGAAACCACAACATCCAAGGTCAAACTATGCTGTTGTCGGGCTGTATTTCTATCCGAACAGCGTTGTCGGTATTGCCAAGACTATCAAGCCCTCAGCTCGTGGAGAGCTTGAGATAACGACTGTAAACCAGACATATCTGCAGCAGCAAGCCTTGAAGGTGCAGACACTCCCAAGAGGTTTCGCATGGCTTGACACCGGGACACACGACTCGCTTGCCGAGGCATCAACCTTTATCGAGGTCATAGAGAAGCGCCAGGGACTGAAAATAGCATGTCTTGAGGAAATAGCCTATCGCAACCATTGGATAACAGCCGACGAGCTGAGGGCGACAGCAAACACTATGGCGAAGAACGATTATGGAAAGTATCTGCTGAATCTGTTAGGCGAATAGAGCCTACCCCCTGTCTGCGTCGCCCATCCAGGAACAGACTACAAAATTGTCATACAACAATCATTTATTATATGGAAGTTAAAAAAGAACAAGAAGTGCAGAAAGGCATTGCAGCCGAGCCGATTGAAGAAGAGAGCATCATCAGTGTCAGGAATCTCATCTCGATATTCATCCTGAACTGGAAGTGGTTCCTATTCTCGTTCATAGTGTTCATCGGTGCCGCATACGTCAATCTGCGTTATGCCACACCTTTGTACCAGGCTTCGGCAAAGGTGCTCATCAAGGATGACAGCAATAACGGTGTCCGTGTGTCGTCCAAGAATAACTATTTCGCCACTAATTCTCTTGGTACCATCAACAACAACCAGGGCATTGAGAACGAGATGGAGATTATTGCTGCCAGCAATATCGCACGCAGCGTCGTAAAGCATCTGAAGCTCTACACGACATACTACCAGCAGGGACGTATCGTTGACAGGCTTTTATACAAGACACAGCCCATATCTGTCGAGGTTGACGCGCAGTCGATGGAAAACCTCATGGCTCCGGTTAACCTCAAGATAACTTATGAGGAGGGGAAGTACAAGATCAGCGGCCAGTACACATGTGTCCACAAGAATGGCCGTCCTGACGAGCCACGGCTTATAAACGCCGTGCTGCCTGTCATCCCCGCACGCATACGCACTGCCGTAGGCTATCTGACGTTTTTGGCAAACCCTGAGAGCACAGCGCATATGCGTGAGGGACAGACGATAATCGTGAACATACTGCCTATAGAGGCTGCCGCAAGCAGTTTCGCAAGCAGACTGAAGGTAGATATCTCAGGAGAGACAACATCTATCATGAACCTCACGTTCACAGACATCAGTGTCCAGCGTGCGAAGGATTATCTGACCCAGCTTGTGCAGAGCTACAATGATGAGGCAAACACCGACAAGAACATCATCGCGGCGCGCACAGAGGAGTTCATCAACAGCCGTCTTGAGAAAATCAACACAGAGCTCGGCATGACAGAGGGACAGCTCGAGTCGTTCAAGCGTCAGAATAAGGTCGTTGCTCTTGACATGAACGCCTCGAATGCTTTCAGCCAGTCGTCCACATACGACGAGAAGCTTTCAGACATGTCAACACAGTTGGCGCTGCTCAATAGCATCACAGAGTATATGAACATGCCTCAGAACAAGTATCAGACACTCCCGTCGAATGTCGGACTTACTGACCAGGCCGCTTCATCACTCATCAACACATACAACCAGATTGTACTTGAGCGTAACCGTCTCTTGCGTACAGCCAGCGAGAACAGCCCTACCGTCATACCTATGACAGAACAGCTTAACGACCTCATCGCAAGTATCCGCCGCGCCATGTCACAGGCACGCAACAACTACGAGATACAGCGCAATGCGATGCAGAACCAGTTCTCCAAGTATAACGCGCAGATACAGCAGAGCCCTACACAGGAGCGTATCCTGACACAGATAGGACGTCAGCAGGAGGTGCGTTCCGGACTTTACCTTATGCTCCTCCAGAAACGTGAGGAGAACTCCATATCTCTCGCTGCCACGGCCGATAAGGGCAAGCTTATCGACAAGCCAACATATTCCGGACAGATATCACAGGAGAAGAAGAAGGTAATGAGTATCGCTGCCGGACTGGGCATACTCGTACCTCTTATTATACTGCTCATCCTGCAGCTGCTCAGATATAAGATTGAGGGTCGCAATGATGTGGAGAAGCTTACGCGTCTGCCAATCCTCGCCGATATCCCAGTGGCCAATGAGGCAGCCAAGACAAAGGCTGACATCGTTGTCCATGAGAACCAGAACAATATGATGGAGGAGGTCTTCCGCTCTCTGCGCACCAACCTCCAGTTCACAATGGGCGAGAATGACAAGGTGATTCTCCTCACATCAAACACATCTGGTGAGGGCAAGACATTCACGGCGGCCAACCTTGCTGTCTGCTTCGCCCTCCTTAACAAGAAGGTTGTCCTTGTCGGTCTTGATATCCGTAGGCCTCGTCTCTCTACGCTATTCGGTGTCAACAATGAGACGGACGGCATCACACGCCTCCTTGTCCATGCTGAGCCGTCAGAGGATATGGTACGCAGCCAGATACTCCCTTCGGGCATACACCAGAAGCTCGACCTGCTCCTTGCTGGCCCTGTTCCGCCTAACCCTGCCGAGATGCTTGAGCGTCCAGCCCTTGACAAGGTGTTCTCCATCTTGCGCCAGCAGTATGATATCATCATCGTCGATACCGCCCCTGTCGGCCTTGTTACTGATACTATCAGCATTGGCCGTGTAGCTGATGTGACGCTCTTCGTGTCGCGTGCCGACTATACGCCTAAGTCAGCATTCTCTTATCTCAATGAGCTTGCAGAGACAGAGAAGCTGCCGCGCCCGTCTGTTGTCATCAATGCTATAGACCTCTCTAAGAAGAAGTATGGCTACTATTATGGCTACGGCAAGTACGGTAAGTACAGCAAGTATAGCAGCTATGGCAGCTATGGCAAGTACGGTAAGTATGGCAAGTACGGATATTACGGCCAGTACGGCCAGTATGGCGCTTATTCACGCAGCCATTACGGAAACAAGAATGACAACTCTATCAAGAGATAATACAGTCTGAACGGACACAATAGGGTGGGGTAAGGATGAATAAGCCGTAACTGTCTCCAGATTCAGGATACAGGTCAGGAGACAGGTCGTTGACGTCCTTACTCCATCTTTCCCGTCTATGTGTGGTGTTGTCCTCTCGCTGTATCAGCATCCATAACATCGTAAACATTAATAATACAGAGATGATAATCGCAGTTGATTTTGACGGCACAATAGTCGAGCATGCATACCCTAAGATTGGAAAGGAGAAAATCTTTGCCACCGACACCTTGCGCCAGCTGATAAATGATGGCCACCAGCTCATCCTGTGGACCGTGCGTGAAGGCGATTTGCTGGACGAGGCTGTAGAGTGGTGCCGGAAGCGAGGGGTGGAGTTCTATGCCATAAACAAGGACTTTCCTGAGGAGAACACGTCGAAGAACCAGCATTACTCGCGTAAGATTAAAGCTGATGTCTGGATTGACGACCTTAATGTGGGCGGCCTCCCTGACTGGGGCACGATATACAGGATTATCACTGAGAAGAAAACCCTCCAGCAGATTATGGAGGAGAAACTTGTAAACTCGCTTCCTCAGCCACCAAAGAAGAAGTGGTGGCAGATATGACCATAGGATATTATCGTGGCAGACGGAAAGAATAAAGCCTCCATACCACCCTATACATATAAACGGGCAGAGCATCCTTGTCTGGGATGCTCTGCCCGTTTATATGTATAGGGTGGTTCTATAAATTAGCCTTGACAGATTTCGATTCTATTTTTGAGGTCAACCGACTTTTGACGACGGTCAAAAGTAGAGCTTAGCGAGAGGAGAGCCGAGCTTGCTATACCGAGTCGTGACAGAGGAAGACGAAGTCAACTTGCTCGAGCTATCCCGAGTCGTGAGACTTGTCCTGTGGACCCACTGACCAACGGGAAGTAATGGGAGGAAGCCGAAGGCAACCAACAAAGAGAGCGGAAGGTGGCAAGATGTTATACTCCACTCTGAGAATACATCTACGGTGGTAATTTTTAGAACCACCCTTAATGCGCTTTAGCGTGTGCCTTGCTGTGTGTCTATGCCGATGTGCCAGCCTGGGGTGGGGGAACAGGCGTGTGGCGCTTGTGGGCGATCAGTGGGGGGGATACGTGGGCAAGCTACAGCGGCATGATGTTATTCATGAAATATGCCAGCTCATTTCTCCAGCTTGGCCAGTCATGATCGATATCGTGTCCCCAATAGTCAAACCATGCGGGTATGTGTTTCTCGGCGAGAATGGTGTCCAGCTGTCGTGTGCTCTCAAGCGTCTCCTCTTCCCATCGTCCCTGGCCTACACATATTATTATACGGCGTTTGCGGTAGATGTCTATCCATGGGTGGTTCTCTGGCATCCACTTGATGAAATCTTGTGGAGAGTTGGCGTATGTCAGCTCGTCGTTGTAGTCAGGGAATCCGTATCGCGAATGATATAGTCCGCTCATGGCTATGAGAGTGTCAAATATGTCAGGACGTCTGAAGAAGAAGTTTGCGGCATGGAATGCCCCTAACGAGCATCCCGTCACGATCATTGTCTCTCCCTCCCTGCGTCTGCAATGGGCCACAAGCTCGTTGATAATGTATCTGTACCAACGCTCGTGCTGCTCTATTCGCCAGCGGTTGTCGCCCGAGCGGTCTGACCATGTCTCCTTGTCGATGGTGTCACAGCATACGAGGCGTATCTTCCCGCTTTCTATCCATGGCGACAGCGTGTCAACCATCTGGTAGTTTTCCCAGTCGTAAAATCTTCCGTCCTGAGATGGTACGGCCAGCACGGTGTGTTCCCCGTCACCATACTCTTTTCATTCCATGTCACGATTCAGAGATTCGCTCCATTCTTTGTGATATTCTATTCTCATGTCTGTGTCGTGTTAAAGGTGGGTTCTTTGTTCGTTACTATATGTGGGCTTCTATCCTGATACTGTCATCCCTGAATGAAGTGGAGGTTTGGTGGGATAAACCGATGTGTTGGGGGTGGGGAAGAGCCAAGATCACCCGTTGGGGCGTGTCACATACCACCATCCTGGCATCGCTTTCCGTGCCGGGCTTGCTGGCCTCTCCATCTGCAGCGGGCTGCTCTCGCGGCCGTAACGGTCGGCGGCGGTGATGGCGTAGTATGTTATGCTCTTTGCGTGGGTCAGTGTCAGATGTGGGGCCGTCAGCCTTACGGCGATGATGTTCTCCGGGTTGTCAGTATCGACAGGGTAGGTGTCTGAGCCATATACATTATATAATATACCGCCCTCGGGCTCGTGCCCGTCATACTGCCATCCTATCTCAACATGCGTCGCGTGGCGTCTGATGTCGAGCTTTTCAGGCTTTCGTGGCGGTGTCCCGTGTGTGGTAAGCGTCACGGGGGGTAGTGAAGGGTATGGGGCGAATGTCTCCCTGACAAAAGAGTATATCCCTTTCACATCATTCAGGAAGAACTTTGTGCGGAAGAGGCAGAAGCCCATCCCCAACTGTCTCAGCACGTACATCTCGCGTGTGATGTCGTCAAGTGTCCATCGTCCCTCCTTAGGGTCCAGGAAGTATATCCCTAACCCAGGAGAGACAGTCCGGCCGTATGCCCCCTCCTGCCAGTCAACGGCGAAGGGGTAGAAGTTCTCTCCACGGAAATACATCATCGGGTAGAGTGCGTCCATGAGTCCGTCACGCAGCCATGCCTTCGCGTCTTGCATGACACGCTGGCGTGCGTTCCATCCCCGGCTCCAGAAGCGCCGCGTGTCGTCGTGCTTGCCTATTGGCGAGCAGCTTATCCTCACCCATGGCTTCACGTCCCTCACGCTCTGGCTTATCTCCTTGACAATGTGTGTGATGTTCCGTCGTCCCTCGTCTTGTGGGGGGAGGCTCCTCATCGTCTCCGGATAGCGAATGTAGTCGAGATGAATGCCGTCGATGTCGTACCGCCGTGTGATATCGGCACAGTAGCGGGCGAGGTAATCGGCCGTCCCGGCCTTGGCGGGGTTCATATATCCCTCGTCGCCAATCTTCATGACAAGGTCGGGATGACGTTTCCTCAGCGCCACGCATCCTGCCCCGTTCCATTTGCCGACGGGTATCGTCACTATCCACGCATGGAGCGCCATGCCGCGGCGGTGACACTCGTCAATGGCGAAAGCGAGGGCGTCATAGCCTGGCGACACCCCCGGGCGGCCTGACAGGCATCCGTCCCATGGCTCCAGTCCCGTCCCTGCTGTCGATGGGAATATTGTCGTGGCCCTCACTCTTGTCTGGAGCATCACGGTGTTTATGTTAGCCTGTCTGAGACGGTCGAGCATATCGGTCAGCTCCCGTTGCTGTCTCTCTATGCTTGACGGCGATTGTGCGTATCTCGCCGGCCAGTCGAGTCCGCCTATCGTTGTCAGCCAGACAGCCCGCTCCTCATGCTTGGGGTAGGCAGTATGTGAAAAGGCGCTGACACACATGATGAGGGCCAGCGCCTGTAGTATTATTATTCTTGTCTTCAATGTCTGATGTGGGGAGTTAGATTCTCTTCAGTATCTCGAGCAGGTGGTCCCAGACTATCTGCACTGTTGGTATATGGAGACGCTCCTCAGGAGTGTGTACGCCTCTCAGTGTCGGGCCGAAGCTTACCATGTCGAGGTTAGGGTAGCGCTCAGAGAACAGTCCGCACTCCAGTCCGGCGTGTATGCCCAGCACTTTCGGCTCTCTGCCGAAGAGCTCGCGGTATGTCTGTGCGGTTATCTCCACGAGATGGCTGTCCTTACGTGGCTGCCATGCCGGGTAACCGTCGCCCTGCTCCACCTGTGCTCCGGCAAGCTCGAAGCATGCCGCCACTGTCGCTGCCATGTTCTGGCGCTGTGACATGACGTTCGAGCGTTGTGAGGTGACTACGACAGCCTTGTCCTCTGATGTGTGTATGCTGGCGAGATTGCTTGATGTCTCCACGAGCCATGCCAGCTCCTCGTCCTGACACATGTTGAACACGCCGTTGTCTATGGCCTGGAGGGTGAGTATGATGCGCCGTGCGGCGCTGGGCTCAATGACGCTCTGTGGCTCGGCGCTTGCCAATGTCATCTCCTGGCGTCCCTCTGTGGCGTGGTACTCCTCGGCGACATTGGCCACGAAGATGTTCCAGTCGGCCTTCACCTCCTCCTTGCGTGCGGCCGGCACGGCGAATGTCATGACACCCTCACGCGGGATGGCGTTATGGGCTTTGCCACAGTCAATCTGTGCCAAAGCGACAGGCATCTTCTTCATCTCCATATAGAGGAATCGTGCCATGAGCTTTATGGCGTTTGCACGCTTCTTGTTTATGTCGTCGCCAGAGTGTCCGCCCGTCAGTCCCTTCACGCTGGCCTCCATAAAGAACATGTCAGCAGGAGCCTCCTCACGCTTGAATGTGAATGTCGCTGTCGTGTTCACTCCGCCGGCACATGATATGAAGAATTGTCCCTCGTCCTCAGAGTCGAGGTTGATGAGATAGTCGCCGTTCATGAAACCTGCCTTGAGACCCATGGCTCCTGTCAGCCCGGTCTCCTCGTCGCGTGTGAAGACACACTCTATCGGGCCGTGCTCTATGTCGTTTGAACGCAGAAGGGCGAGCTCCATGGCGCATCCTATGCCGTCGTCTGCGCCGAGAGTTGTCCTGTCGGCGCAGAGCCATTCGCCGTCAATGTATGTCTCGATAGGGTCGTTCATGAAGTCAATCTCCTTCCCGTGCAGGCTCTCGCAGACCATATCCATGTGAGACTGTATGATTACTGTCGGCTTGTTCTCCCTGCCAGGGGTGGCAGGCTTGCGTATCACGACGTTACCTGTCTCGTCAACATCCGTCTCCAGGCCGAGCTCCTCGCCGACACCTTTCAGGTAGGCGATGATTTTCTCCTCATGCTTTGATGGGCGTGGGATTTGGTTTATTTTGGCAAACTCTTCGAAGACGATTGCTGGTTTTAATTCTTTTTTAGTCATTATTTAGATATATTTATAAGGTTATACGGTTTTTTTTTACTAATTTTGCAGCATGATTTGCTTATTTCTGTAGGCTGGCAGAATATCTGTCCTGTATGGGCTTACGCTAACAGATGCAAAGTTAAGAAAAATGATTGAAACATTGCTCCTTTCGGTGTTAATAATTGCTATTGCCCTTGCTTTTCTTGCTGTGAGGATTCTTGTCAAGCCTGACGGCGAGATGAAGTCTATGCATATACATGACAGTGAGGCGATGAGAGAGCGTGGCATACACTGCGTGATGGACCAAGACCGTGAGGACAGGACGAGAGGAGAGCGTGTCAGCCGTAGAATAAAGGAAAACAAGACAAAATAAACATATAGTAAAAGATGAAGAAACACATTTTCCGTGTAGCCATGGTGGCTGCCCTGACCGCTGTCTCACTGACAGCCTGTGACAAATCACAGAAGGCTGACGAGCAGCCTTCAGAGTCAAAGCCTGCCGTGCCGGCAGAGCTTAAGATAGCATATGTCGAGGTTGACTCTATCATGACACAGTACCAGTTCTGCAAGGACTACAAGCAGATACTGACAAAGAAAGGCCAGAACATACAGGCTACGATAGAGAAGAAGGGACAGGCACTGCAGACAGCAGCCGCCAACTTCCAGCAGAAAGTACAGCAGAACGCATACACACGTGAGCAGGCTCAGGCTATACAGCTTAATCTCCAGAAGCAGGATCAGGACCTTCAGGCTCTCCAGCAGCGTCTCTCGGCAGAGTTCCAGACAGAGCAGGATAAGTTCAATGTAGCCCTGCATGACTCTATTCAGAACTATCTTGCACGCTATAACAAGGACAAGAAATATTCTATCATATTCTCAAAGTCTGGCGACAACCTTCTCTATGCCGACAAGGCATACGATATCACAGCCGAGATTATCGCCGGCCTGAACAAGGCATACAAGCCAGCAGCAGTGAAGAAAGAAGACAAGAAGTAAATAATGACAAAGAAAGAGCGCGTAACCCGCATTCTTGAATATTTCAGCGCACAACAGCCAGAGATAACCACCGAGCTTGAGTTCGGTTCGGTCTTCCAGCTGTTGTGCGCTGTTGTCTTGAGTGCACAATGCACTGACCGTCGTGTGAATATGGTCACCCCCGCCCTCTTCAGGCGTTATCCTACCCCCGGGAGCATGGCGGCGGCAGAGCCGGAAGACGTATATGAGTTTATCGCGAGCGTCAGCTATCCCAACGCCAAGGCGCAGCATCTTGTGGGGCTGTCACGCAAGCTTGTCGCTGATTTCGGGGGCGAGGTGCCCAAGGATATGGACAGCCTCACGTCGCTGCCCGGAGTAGGGCGCAAGACAGCTAATGTCATGTTGGCTGTCGCTTTCGACAAGGCCGCCATGCCTGTCGATACACATGTCTTCCGTGTCAGCCATCGTCTGGGGCTTGCCACGAGGACGGCTGACACTCCAGAGAAGGTAGAGCGGCAGCTGACACGTCTCATACCTGTTGCCTGTCTGTCGAGAGCCCACCACTGGCTGTTGCTCCACGGACGCTATGTCTGCACATCACGCAAAGCACATTGTGAGCGTTGTGAGATAGCGTCCCTGTGCCCGTCGGCGGGGAAGGCTACCACTGTGGCAGGCAAGAAGTGAGAGGCATGGCCCCCATCCCCCCCAGACAATATTGCGGCATCTTCACTGGATGTGGCTCTGACCCCTCATCATACATATCTATAGATAATGGCAAAAGACAAGATAGCATACGTCTGCTCTAACTGTGGGCAGGAATCAGCCAAATGGATAGGCAAGTGTCCTGGTTGCGGACAGTGGAACACGTTCCGTGAGATACGTGTGAGCAATGACTCCGGACAGCAGGCCGCAAAGAATGCAGCCGGCATAGTGAGGCGTGGCGGAAAGTCTGGCGGACTGCTTGACGGCACCCACTCACACCGCGCCCAGAAGCTGCGCGACATAAATGCCAGCGACGAGCCGAGGCTTGACATGCATGACGCTGAGCTGAACCGTGTCCTCGGAGGAGGACTCGTCCGTGGCTCCATAGTCCTGCTCGGAGGAGAGCCGGGAATAGGGAAATCGACACTGACGTTACAGACAATACTGAATATCACAGACCTGCGAATACTATATGTCAGCGGAGAGGAGAGTGCCGTACAGCTGAAGATGAGGGCACAGCGCATAAACCCTCAAAGGGACATATCGGCAGACGATGACAATATCTCCATACTGTGTGAGAACTCGCTCGAGAACATCTTCACATGCGTGAAGGACATTGTGCCTGAGCTGATAGTGGTCGATTCGATACAGACTATCGCTACAGAAGACGTTGACTCCTCGCCAGGGTCGTTGACACAGGTAAGGGAGTGCGCCTCGGCATTGCTGCGCTTCGCCAAGTCGAGCGGGGTGCCTGTTATTCTCATAGGCCATATAACGAAGGATGGTGCCATCGCCGGACCAAAGATTCTGGAGCATATCGTAGATACAGTAATACAGTTTGAGGGCGACCAGCATCATATCTACCGCATCTTGCGCTCCATAAAGAACCGTTTCGGCTCAACATCCGAGCTGGGCATCTACGAGATGATGCAGACGGGCCTACGACAGGTCTCCAATCCGTCAGAGCTCCTCCTGACGCGCGACCGTGAGGGCATGTCCGGCCTTGCTGTGACCGCCGCCATAGAGGGTGTGAGACCGTTCCTTGTCGAGACACAGGCTCTCGTCTCTACAGCAGCCTACGGCACACCGCAACGCTCGGCGACTGGATTCGACCAGAGGAGGCTTAACATGCTGCTTGCCGTGCTGGAGAAGAGAGTAGGCTTCAAGCTCGCACAGAAAGATGTCTTCGTCAATATAGCCGGCGGGCTGAGAGTGACTGATATGGCTATGGACATAAGCATCATAGCGGCGGTCATATCGAGCAATACTGATATTCCTGTTGATGCACAATGGTGTGTCTGTGGAGAGGTCGGCTTATCAGGAGAGGTGAGGCCTGTCAGCCGCATAGAGCTGCGTATCGCTGAGGCGGAGAAACTCGGATTCACTGATATTATCGTGCCACGTAATAATACAGCAGGCCTTGACGTGTCACGCTTCAAGATAAACATACATCCTGTCAGGAAAGTTGAGGAGGCGTTAAGGTTGCTCTTCGGTTGATTCAGGTTTCTCCCTCCCCGGTCTGCTTCGTTGCTATGGCGTACGTGTGGCATAAGTATATGGGACGAGCGTATATGGAGACTGGAAATGACGGAAATGTTATTATTGGGGAGGCATATAACCAATCATGCGACAATCATTAACCTAATAACGGTATGACAAGAATTTTAAGCTTTATTACAATGCTGTGTTCCATTATAGGATGCAGCGCGCAGAGCGAGGGCTTCAGCAGCCTGAGCGTGGACGATTTTGAGAAGGCTATCGCCGACACTGCCGTGCTGAGGCTTGATGTCCGCACAGCAGAGGAGTATGCCGAGGGACATATCGAGGGCACGTTGAATATTGATGTCCTGAGGCCGGACTTTGAGCAGAAAGCCACGGCTATGCTGCCAATGTCGCGGACAATTGCTGTCAACTGCCGCAGCGGCAAGCGTAGCAAGAATGCCGCACGCATACTCGTGGCCCGTGGATACAAGGTGATTGAGCTTGACAAAGGATTTAATGCATGGGTCGGTGCGGGTAAGCCGACAGTCACTGCCATATTAGGGAAGTGATATCAATGGGGCTGCCCCCCCAATATATAATAAAGGTGGGGATTAATAGAATACACCAAAATCCAGAAAAATATCTATCATACATTATGACTAATAGACTAACAAGACTAACATTCCTGTTTTTAATGTTTCTGGCTGGCATGGACGCTACGGCGCAATCATGGACAGCAGACAACGGCAATGGGACATACACCAACCCATTGTTCTACGATGAGTTCTCTGACCCTGATGTCATACGTGTCGGCGACGACTACTATCTTGCCGGCACCACGATGCATTGCCTCCCGGGCGTTGTCATCCTCCATTCAAAGGATCTCGTCAACTGGGAGTTCTGCAGCTATGCCATGAATGACTTCTTCAGTCTGGGCGACGAGTTCCAGCTGAAGAATGGCAGGGAAGCCTACGGCCAGGGCATCTGGGCTCCGTGCATCAGATACCATAACGGGAAATTCTATGTCTTCTCGAACATCAACGGCCACGGCATGCAGGTCTTCATCGCTGATAAGGCCGAGGGGCCGTGGCGGCATATCAATATGCGAGGCAACATCTACGACCTCTCTGTCCTTTTCGACGATGACGGGAAAGTGTATGCCATACATAAGTATGGTGCTGTGCGCTGTACAGAGATAAAGCCTGACTTCAGCGGATTCGTCGAGGGGAGCGACAGGGAGATTATCCCCGACGGCTCGGCCATGGGCGAGGGTCACCATGCCTATAAGCTTAATGGGAAGTACTATATCATCAGCACAGACTACTCGCCTATGGGCAGACAGCAGTGTGCCGTGGCTGATAACATCTGGGGGCCATACGAGACCCGCACCATATCTATGATGGAGACTCTCGGCACGCCAGTGGGCAAGCTGGTCAGGAATGTCGGCCTTGGCTCGCCTGTGCCAGAGGCGGGATATAAGTTTGACATCTCTGCGGGAGGAGGCAATTATATGGGATGTGCCACAATACATCAGGGCGGCATCGTTGACACCCCTGATGGACAGTGGTGGGCGGTATCAATGCTCGATTTCCAGTCTGTAGGGCGCACAGTGTGCCTTGTCCCCGTCACATGGAAGGATGGCTATCCATACTTTGGGCTTGAGGGAAATCTCGGACGCTGCCCGAGGACATGGTTCAAGCCAGAGGTCAAGGCCACGGTCAAGCCCGCCGCGCCTTATGAGCGCTCAGACTCTTTTGACAGCAAGACGCTGGGGCCTGTGTGGCAGTGGAACCATGAGCCTCTCTCGGGGAAATGGGCTTTGAAGAATGGCCGGCTGAATATCACAGCCATGCCCGCCAAGGACTTCCTGTGGGCACGCAACACTCTGACACAGCGTGCCATAGGCCCTGTATCCCGCACGACAGTCATGCTCGACGCGTCACGCCTGAGGGATGGGGACATCGCCGGACTCGGAGTCTTGAACATACCCTACGCATGGATCGCTGCCGAGCGAAGGGGGAGGGATCTCTTCATCGTGTGGTATGACCAGAATGGCGACAAGCGTGAGGAGACGCCTCTCTCCACGCCGAGGGTGTGGATGCAGATTGACGGCGATTATGACAATGGCAAGGCGACCGTGCATTACAGCACGGATGGCGAACATTTCAACGAGATGGGTGACACCGTTGTGTTGCCTTATCAGCTGAAGACTTTCCAGGGCATACGCCTCGCGCTATTCGCGTATAACGCTAAGGGGAGACAGGGCGGAGTGGCAAGCTTCGACAACTTCACTGTCACCGAGCCTATGGCCGACCGTTCCCGTAACATCCCCCTTGGACGGGTGATTCGCCTGCGTAATATTGCCGACGGCTCATACGCCTTCGCACATAAGCAGGGTGTGCTCCATTCGTGTCATAAGGGCTCAGCCGAGTATAACAGCAAGGCGTCTCTCTTCAAGGTTCACGACCGTGGCCGCGGATGTGTCGTGCTTGAGGCGATGAACGGTGCGGGCTATGTCACTGTTGTCGGCGAGGGTCTCTCTGCCGATGTGCGCCTCTTGAGGGAGGAGACTCCTGGCAGCATCGTGTTGTGGCAGGATATGCTAAGAGGCCAGTGTATGCTGCTCTCTCTACATACACAGCGTATGATAGGCATTTATCCACGTACAGGGGCACCATATGCGGCTGACATCAGAGGTGCTGACCCTGACAGGAAGAACGGGCCGGTGTTCTGCTGGGAGGAGGCTGAGTGATAGCCTGCGCTCAGACTGCTGAGAAGGAATACACTATTATTGCTGTCCGGTAAAATTATTTTGGGTACAATGGGATACCAGTAAAACCCTGTGTCAACTTAAAGACAAAAACCGAAATAAACCCCTTGTGCTTGATGCGAGATGTCTCTTGCGAGCCATCGATGATGTAGCTGTCTGAAAATCCTTGAGCAAGCTCAGATATTTTCATCCAGCCACATCATCACCCTATCGGGTTTCGCATCAATCACAAGGCGATAAACATCAATGGCTGTGTCAACGAAGTTAAATGCAGCCAGCCTTCGACGAAGTCAACATAAAAACTATCAACTCGTCAACTTGTTTCCTTGTCAACTAAGAATTGTTTATTGTCTGTTTATCGCCTTGAAGAGGATGGAAGCCTTCTGCAAGAAGGTGGTGTCATGCTTCCGCTTTGGGCGTTAAGAGCCTGCTCTTATAAGACCAAAGCGGAAAGTGTGGCACCAGAGGCCCTGCCCCCCCATCATCTTCAAGGGGTTTATATTGGTTTTCGTGAGTCGAACTGACACAGGGTTTTACTGGTAACTCAGAAAAGGCTTGTCCTTCAGTAAAGCCAATAATTCCAAGGTGTTGAGGACGTTTACCGGACAGCAATACTTCTGAATAAAAGAAAGGGGGCAGGAGATATGTCATTGTATCTCTTGCCCCCGAATACGTCTTATCTGGTTCTTCCCGGCCACAGATTCCTCTCTGTAGCGGGCGAGTGTCAGAATTATGTTTTACTTCTCTGCCTCAACTTTCTTGGCAGGTGCCTTCTTTGCCGGAGTCTTTTTTGCCGGAGCCTTCTCTTCTTTTGCTGGTTCTGCTGCTGGGGCGGTCTTCTTTGCTGCCGCGCGTTTTGCCTTTGGCTTTGCCTCAGTCTTTCCGTCCTCGTCCTTAGGCGCAAACTTCGCCAGCTTCATCTTCAGTCGCTCTATCTCTTTCTGCTGCTTGTCAATCTCCTTGGTCTGGTTGCGAATGGTTGTCAGCATATTGTCGAGCTCCTCATTGTCAATGCCGCCATAAAGGGCGCGTACACGTGAGATGAAGTCGCCGAGGATGTTCATGTAGTTGGTGAAGGCGTCGAACGGACTGTCATATATGCCGCGGTCGATATTGGCGTTTGACGGCTTGGTTGTCATGAAGCGGAAGTTGTTTGATGCCTGGAGGTAGTCCCAGTCCTGAAGGAGGCGTGGGTCCTTGGCGATATGGAGACGGTCAGCCACGCTGTAGAGCTTGTTGAACGCCTCGCGCTGCATCTGGTTGCCGAGCCATACTGAGCAGTCGCGCTCCTCATCTACCCATGACAGTGTGTCAGGCACATCGAGCGAGCCGACAGACGGGAACATGTCGCATACCTCTGTTGGTGTGGCCCACTGCAGGCCGCGCTGCTCGGCGAAGTATGGCAGAGCCTTCATGAAATCGAGGATATGGCTTGAGAGAGGCTGGGCTATGCCGAGGGCTGAGAGCTCCATGAAGATGTTTACCACCTGCTCCTCGTCAGGGCATGATGCGATGTCGTTGATGTATTTGTCGGCCATGAGTGGATATCCCGGCCACTCTGGATTGCTGAAGCGCAGCGAGATGTCGTCAGACAGGTTGACATCGCGTAGGAGGAGCTTGAGCGATGGGGCCTGGTTGCAGTTATAGACATAGTGGGGCGACTTCCATGCGAGCACATGTTTCGCACCCTCTGTCAGCATACCCTTATAGCCCATATCGGCTATGACGGCGCCGATGTCGTCGGTGTATATGAGCGATGAGTTGCGCATGACAGTCGGACGGCGTCCGAAGACCTCCTCTATCTTACGTGACATCTTATCGACATCGAGGCGGAAGCTCTCCTCGTTGGCCAGTCCGGCGAGACCATGAGAGTATGGCTCTGTGAGGAACTCCACGCGGCCGGTTTTGTTCAGCTGCTGCAGACGCTCTATTACCTCTGGGGCGTGCATCTCAAGCTGTTCCATGCCGACACCAGAGATGGAAAAGGCTACCTTGAAGCCCGGGTATGTCTCCAGCATCTCGTTGAGGGTGTCAAGGGCTGGGATGTATGAGTTCTGGGCTATATGGGTGATGGAGCGCTCGTTCTCATAGTCGTCGTAGTAGTAATGGTCGGTACCGATATCGAAGAAGCGGTAGCGTTTGAGATGTGTTATCTGGTGTATCTCAAAGTATAGGCATATTGTTTTCATGATTGTAATCCTTTAGATAAGTTTGTTGGATATGGGGGGATTTATAAATGGAGGTGGTGTCGGGCATGGACGCTGTGGACATGTGGCGGCATCCAAGCGTGGGGCCGCTATGCTTGGGCGCGTCTGCCCGTCAGGCTGCGAGCCTCACCACTTGATGTAGTTCTTCAGATAGAGGTCGTTGTCGAAGTGGTGGTTCTGCAACAGCTGGTCGTAACACTGTCTTATCCTCAGTCCGACAGTCTGCCATGTTATGCGGTCAACCTCTTTTATACCCTCCTCGGCGATATAGTCGTGCAGGCTCTGGTTGGTGCAGAGGGAGTAGATGGCGTCGGCCATGGCGTATGTGTCCCAGTAATCGACCTTGATGACATTCTCGAGAATCTCGCCACAGCCTGACTGCTTGGAGATGATGCTGGGGCATCCGCACTGCATGGCCTCAAGCGGCGCTATGCCGAACGGCTCGCTGACAGAAGGCATGACGAAGACATCTGAATTTTTGTAACACTCATAAACCTGTTTGCCACGCTGGAAACCTGGGAAGTGACACTTGTCTGCTATGCCATACTGGGCGGCAAGCTCTATCATGGCGTTCATCATATCGCCTGAGCCGGCGAAGCAGAAGCGCACCTTGTCTGTACGCTGGAGCACGAGGCGTGCCGCCTCGATGAAGTACTCCGGCCCCTTCTGCATCGTGATGCGTCCGAGGTATGTCACCACCTTCTCGTCGGGTATCTTGTGTGGCACGATGCTGCGGTACTCTTCAGAGAGAGGATATACGGCGTTGTGCATGGCGACACACTTGCGTGGGTCCTGATGGTAGTGGTTGATGACAGTCTGGCGTGTCAGCTCAGAGACGCACATGATACAGTCGGCATGGTCCATGCCGTTCTTCTCTATCGAATAGACGGTAGGGTTCACCTTGCCGCGCGAGCGGTCGAAATCGGTGGCGTGGACATGTATGCAGAGCGGTTTGCCGCTGATCATCTTGGCATGTACGCCGGCAGGGAATGTGAGCCAGTCGTGGGCGTGTATCATGTCAAACTGCTCAGAGCGTGCGAGGACTCCGGCGATGATGGAGAAGTTGTTTATCTCCTCGTGCAGATTCTGTGGGTATCCGCCGGCGAAGCCGATGCATCCGAGGTCGTCAAGACCCTGCATGTAGTTGAAATCGGCGTATATGTGGTCGCGGAACCGGTAGTAGTCCTCGGCCGTGTGCCCGACAAAGCGGTCCTTGATATTCTCGTATCTCACATCGCGCCATGCTACAGGCACCTGTGACATGTTTATGATTTTCAGGAAGCGTTCTTCCTCTCCGCATGGCTTCGGCATACAGAATGTTGTCTCGACATCACCCTGGAGTGACAGACCCTTTGTTATGCCGTACGATGCCACGGCGAGTCCGCCGTATATCTTGGGAGGGAACTCCCATCCGAACATTAGTACTTTCATAGTATGTATTGTTTTCTGACAGATGTCCTTCCGTCTTGAGGCGGGGCGGACATCTGAGCGGGAGTTATTGATTAATAGGTGTAAGATTCAAGCAGTCTTGACATGCGCAGGAGGGCGGCGACATTCATGGCGAAGGCGCTGCCGCCACGTCCGTGGAATGGAGGGTTGCCGTCGAACAGCTCTGGCATGGTCCCTATGGCGTGGTAGAACATCTCGTCCTCGAAGCCTACCATCTGGCGTAGTATGAACGATACTCTCGAGTGCTTGAAGACATTCAGTATGCCTTTCAGGTAGAAGCATCCAAGCCACGGCCATGCTGTGCCCTGATGGTAAGCCCAGTCGCGCTGGTTCTGTGTGCCTACATACATAGGGTTGTACTGTCCGCTCTTCGGCGACAGTGTGCGGAGGCCTTTCGTCGTCAGCAGCTCACGTGTGCAGAAGTCGATGACTGACTTCTTCTGCTCCTGCCCGAGCGGAGAGAAGTCGAGCGCGACAGCGATAATCATGTTAGGGCGCACCTCAACGTTCGGGACGCCTCCGTCAACATAATCCCAGAGATAGCCGCTGGCGTTCACGAATACCTGCTGGAAAGCCTCTCTCACTCTCTGGGCCCTCTCCTCAAGGTTTGCCACTCGCTCTGTGTCGCCCAGTTTCTCAGCGAGATGTGCGGCGAACTTCAGGGCGTTGTACCACAGGGCGTTTATCTCGACAACAAAGCCTGAGCGTGGCACGACAGGACGGCCATACACGCTTGAGTTCATCCATGTCATGGCGCGGTCGCGGCCGTTGATGGCGAGGAGGCCGTTGTCTGCCACGGTGATATTAGGATGGCGGCCCTCGGCTATTGTCGTTATGATGATGTCGAGCAGCTTGCCGTATCTCTCATGACATGCCATGCGGCCTGCCGTGTGGGCATACTGCTGGATGGCCCATACGGCCCATAGCGGGACATCGGGCTGGTCAATCTCCGCGATGTCGTGCTGTATCGGCTTGCCTATAAGGAACTCGTTGAGCGCCTTGCCCGCTGTCTCCATTATTGTCTCAAACTTGTCCTTCTCCTCGATGGCGAGCGTGAGGCCCGGCAGGGAGATGAACGTGTCGCGCGCCCTGCACTTGAACCATGGATATCCGGCTATGATATAGTCGCCGTCAGGCTTGTGGATGAAGAACTGGTGGGCTGAGGACACGAGGGCGTGGTAGAAGTTGTCGCGTGGCGGACGGTAGCTGACTTCCTCGTCAAAGAGTTTCTTCAGTCCTGAGGTCTTGGCCTTCGATGTCGAGGCGGCGAAGACAACACTCTCGCCTTTCTTCAGTGTCACCTCGAAGTAGCCCGGCACATAGAGGTCTTCCTGGAAGGCGTAGCCGCGCTCCTGCTCCTTGGGGTATTCTATGCCACGGTACCAGTCAGGGTTGAACACGAAGGTGTTCTTCTTCGAGAGCTGCATGTACAGCTCCGGGTATCCCTCGTACATGGATGTCTTGATGCCGTTCTCCACTTCCTGATACTCGCGCGACGCCACACCGTTCTCCTGTGCGAGGTCGTTGACATTCCTGAATGCGAGGAACGGGCTCAGGCGCAGCACTGTGGATGCCGGGCCCTCCGTCATGGTGTAGCGGATGAGGATGCGGTCCTCATAGTGCTGGAACACCAGCTCTTTCTTAAGCTCTACGGCGCCCACACGGTAGGTTGTGGTAGGGACGATGTCACAGTTGAACTCGCGGATGTATTTGTGTCCGTTAGGCGAGTAGGAGTTCCCCTGGTATTTATGCAGACCAAGGTTAAACTGTACTCCGTGCTGGACCACACTACAGTCCAGAGACGACAGCAGCACATGGTTGTCATCGTCGAGTCCGGGCACAGGGATCACGAGCAGCCCGTGATACTTGCGTGTGTTACAGTCCACGAGTGTCGAGCAGCTGTATGCTCCGGAGCGGTTGGTGCGCAACAGCTCTTTCTGCATCACTGTCTGCAGATTGGTCATCGTGGCCCTTTCAAACTTCAGATAACTCATATATTTCTGGTTTTATGCCTTCGTCTGCCATGATGCCGTCATAAGGCGGATGGTACATACAGCCTATATTGCCGGATGTGTGTATATAGTCTCTTTTGTTATGTGCCGGGCGCGTGCTCCGCATATAATCTGTGGGGACCGCTGTGGCGGCCATGGTCAGTAAAAGCAGTTATTGGATAATAGTAATATAATTTGTAAATATCAAGACATTGTCAGCTGCCAGAAGAATTTGGTAGTTGGAGGTCAGGGTGTGAGGTATTAGTTTATGCAGCAAAGTTAGTAAAAAAAAGATAGCGGACAAAGAAATAATGCGTGTTTTTTTTGATATAAAGCAAAAAAAATGGCATGGTATGCAGAAAATCATCTTTTTCCCTGTCCTTATCGTATTTTTGTGGCTCTCTGTGCCGGACATGATGCCATACACGGGAGCAGGCGAGACACTCATGCGTGATATGGGCGCTGGCCAATGGCATAAGGGCTGTGAGGGCAAGAGGTGAGTGTGGGGATGTATGCCGGATAAGCTGGCAGATGACACCACGTGGCGGGTGTTTTTCAGGCATGGTTTGCGACAGGTACTGAATGAGCCGCTCATTTGTGCTGAATGAGCGGCTCATAAGTGCTGGATGACAAGGCCATTCAGCACCGGTGACAAAACATTGGCTCAAGCCCTGTTTTTTCAGGTACAAAACATCGGTCTGGCGCGTCATACGTGGCTATATATGCTTATGTGGGGAGACATCCCCCCGGGCAGGGGACTGTCAGGGAGCGAAGCCGGGGGGTGCTGGCCTGTCTATTCTTGCGTATGGGGGGGGGATGATGTCTCACACCGCGACATTGTTCTGTGGCTTCCCCCCGATGAAAGCCCTCACATTGTCTGTCGCCACGGCTATGAGCCTCTGCCGCGCCTCAAGGGTGGCCCATGCTATGTGTGGGGTGAAGAATGCCCTGGGGTGTCTGACGAGGATGTTGTCAGGAGATGGCGGCTCGACAGAGAGGACATCGGCACAGTAGGCGTAGAGGCGGCCATCGTCGAGCGCGCTGGCGACAGCCGTCTCCTCGACAAGGTCTCCGCGCCCAGTGTTGATGATGATGGTGTCGGGACGTGTCAGCGCGAGCGACGAGGCGTTGACCATGTGGCGTGTCGAGGTGGTCAGCGGACAATGGAGCGATATGACATCGGCTGTGCTGAAGAGTGTCTCTGTCGTGACAGGCTCGACATACGGAGGCAGTGAGGCTCCGCTCTTGCTTGTCACGGCGATGACCCTCATGCCGAGCGCGTGGGCTATGGCTGCCACACGGCTGCCGATATTGCCCATGCCGACAATGCCCATGACACGGCGGTCAAGCTCTCTGAGCGGGGTGTCCATGAAGCAGAAGTCGGGCGAGGCGGCCCACCGTCCGCTGCGGCATTCCCGGGCGTAATGGGCTATGCTGTTGGTGATGTTGAGCAGATGTGCGAAGACCATCTGCGCGACGCTGGCGCTGCTGTAGGCCGGCACGTTGGCGACAACGATGCCGTGGGCGGCGGCGTATGCCGTATCGACGATGTTGTAGCCTGTGGCAAGGACTCCGACGTATCTCAGACGTGGCAGCCGTGACATGACAGAGCTGTCGATGACAACCTTGTTCGTAAGGACAATGTCGCTATGGAGACAGCGGCCGATGATGTCGGCGGGTGAGGTGCGGTCGTAAACAGTGACATGGCCGAGAGCCTCAAGCCCCTCCCATGATATGTCGCCATGGGTGGCTGTGTATCCGTCAAGGATAGTGATGGTGTGTGTCATTATTTCTTATATTTATATGTGTAGGTTAATGGGGGAGACTAAAGGGTGGTTCTATTAATTACAATTCTATGAGGAACTACCTTTGCGGTCTTTTACTCTCTCTCCGGCATCTTTCTTTGTAATTGCTTGCACCATAGCTCGCTATGCTGCTTCACCCTTACAAAAAAATCTGCTCGGAGATAGAGCAAAATCCCATCAAAGCTAATTTATAGAACCACCCTAATAAAAACGGCGGATGCCTCGGGGGAGGAGAGAGACGGCGGGGGGATTATCTTACGGGTTACCAGTAAAACCCTGTGTCAGTTACGCATCATAAAAACCATTATAAACCCCTTGAAGAGGATGTGGGGGCAGAGCCCTGGTGTCGGGCTTCCGCCTCGGTCTTATAAGAGCAGGCTCTTAACGCCCCAAGCCGAAAGCCCCCCACCACCTTCTTTCAGAAGGCTACCATCCTCTTTAAGGCGATAAACCTTTTGTTAGATTTGTATTCCATTATTGTTGCAGAAGAAAGGTTTATCTAATGTTTATCGCCTTGTGATTGATATCGGTTTTTGTCTTTACAGTTGACACAGGATTTACCGAGTGCCCCTATCTTACCTCTACCACCTCGCCTGTCATTACCGACCACAGGTATCCGCGCACACCTGTATGTCCCATCTCACGCAGCAGTGACATATACCCAGCCACCTGTGCGTGGTGTTCAGGCTTCAGTCTCGACAACTTGAAATCGACCACTATCGTATCGCTGTCGGAGACCATGACGCGGTCTGGCCTGTGCTCGCGAGTCTGGCCTGTCTGCTTGTCGTGCTCAAGGATGGTACACTCGTTGTACAGCCGCCATCCGGGCGAGAACCAACGGGAGACGGGGGGGACGGCCATGGCTTCGTGGAGGAGGGAGATGATCTGCGAGGGCTGTATGAGGGAGACGGGGAGTGTGCCTTCCATGACACATTGTCTGACGGCCCTCTCTATGTCTGCGGCTGTCTCTATCCTTGACAGCACGGTGTGGACCGCCTGCCCCACAAGGAGCCTGTTCCGTGGGGCGGAATGCGGGGCGCCACCGCCGGCCGCCGGCTCAGAGAGTGTGTCGAAGAAGTCACGGCTGTCATTGCTCTCACGGAACACCGGTGCATGTGAGCCTGGCACGACATGGACATGATAGGGTTTTGACGGCATGGTGAAGGGGTTGGGGCTCCCTGTCTCCTCCTCTGTGTTGTCGGGCTTGTTGCCCGAAGCGGCGGGGGGGACACCGACGGCAGTCTGGGGAGGAGACATCGTGTAGGTCACCGCATGCTCTCCTCCTGACGGCGCGTCAGGCAGAGACATCCCATCGGCACATGGCGTGAGGGGCGTCTCCATGCGCAGCGCCTGTGACACGGCGGGCATGACAGCCTCTATGAGCCATCCCCGCTGTTCTGTCCCCTGGCCTGTCTCTGACATCACGTACAGCCCGTCTCTGGCACGTGTGAAGGCGACGTACAGGAGGTTGAGGTTGTCAACATGCACCTGGAGCCTCTCCTCATGGTAGTATCTCTCGTAGAGCGTGCCGCACATGCCGCTCTTGCTGTACTCAAGCGGAATGACGGGGAGCGTGTCGAATGGCGCGCAGGGAGGCTTGCACCACAGTGTCGCGGGGGCTTGGGGCGATGTGAACCGCCAGTTGCAGAATGGCAGTATGACATGCCCGAACTCCAGTCCCTTGCTCTTGTGTATCGACATTATCCTTATGCCATGGCCTCCGTTGTCCTCTGTCTTCTTCTGGCAGAGCGTGTCGTCATAGGCGGCGATGAACGACGGTATATCGGCCACGTGGCGGCTGATGTACTCTGTCAGGACATCGAACAGGCAGCATATATACGCGCTCTGTCCGTCGAGCGAGGACAGGCCGAAGAGACGGTATATCTCCTCACAGAGCTGATAGAGCGGCATGGCCCTCAGGCTCTCCATATTGCTGGCGAAGCCTTCAGGGAGGACAGCGTCGGCGAGAAGATGTGGGACAGGCGCGCCCGCCCCGAGGACATGTCTCTGCCATGCCACAGAGAGACGTGCGCGGACGATAGGGTCGGCGGGGTTGTCAAGGAGGCGCAGCGCGTCGATGATGATATTGACGGCGGGCGAGCTGTCAAGCTGGTATGCCTCGTCAGAGAGGAATGTGACAGAGCGCAGGCGGTCGTCGCCGGAGGCTGCAAGCAACGGCATGGCGTGACGGACTATGAGCGGTATCTCACGGTTGTTGCGGACAAGGACGGCGATATTGTCAGGGCTGACACCCGACGTGATGAGCCTCGTGATATTGTCCATGACAAACGTGAGGGCGGCATCGGCGTATCCGTCGGCCGGGTGGAGAGACACGCTGACTGTCCCGCCCGGCTCCTTGCCTGGAGGACAGTCCTGTGCCGTGGCGGAGTATGCCTTGGTGAGCGAGGCGGTCTCCTCGGGCGAGGCGTTCTCTGCAAGGGAGGATATCATCGTCTTGGCGGCAGCGGTGAAGAACTCGTTATTGAAGCGTATGACATTGACCGAGGAGCGGCGGTTCATATTCAACGGCACAGAGCATACTGTCCCGGGCTTGAAGAATGTGTCGATGGCGTTCAGCAGACGCCAGTCGCCCGAGCGCCATCGGTATATGCTCTGCTTCACGTCGCCCACGATGAGGTTATGGTATCCGTGGGCTTGCGAGTCGTCAAGGAGAATGCGGAAATTGTCCCATTGGGTAGATGAGGTGTCCTGAAACTCGTCTATCATGATGTTCTTCACATGAGTCCCGGTCTTCTCGTATATGAATGGGGCGTCAGACGAGTTTATCATGCGTTTCAGCAGCATCTGTGTGTCAGAGAGGAGGAAGCGGTTCTGCTCTCTGTTGCTGCTGTCAATCTCTGCCTTTATAGCCCCGAACATCCTCAGGCGGGAGAGGTATCTCAGTGTCTCACGCGCTGTGGCCGCCATGGCCCTCTCTGTCCTGATGGTCTCCATGCCCTTTGTCAGCATGGGTCGCAGCGTCTCCGCGCAGACCTGACGCAGCGGTGCGGGTGATGTCTTCTTGACCCAGTTGTCGGCACGCAGGTCGTCAGGGTCTGTGGCGTTGGCGAGGGTCTTCAGCGACAGGTCTATATCGAGTATGCCCATCGTGCCCATTTTCTGCACGAGGCCGTATATGCCCCTTGTGCCGCCCTTGAGGTCGGATGCCTGTATGCCGTTATCCTCAAACGCCTTGCTGATGCCCCTCATTATATCACGATACGTCTTGTCGGCGGCGGATATTATCGTGCGTAGCTCATGGATGAATCTGTCATACCCCTTGTCGTCTAACGAGGCGGCGATGCTCTCGCTGTGCTGCTTGTAGTTGTCTGTGAGTATCTGCTCGCCGAATGTCTTTATCCTGCCTATGATGTTCCATGCCTTCCCGTCGTCCATCGTGGCCTGTATATAGTCGATTATCCATGCCAGCTGGCGGTCGTTCTCCTTCAGTCCCTCTATCCATCTGTCCACAGCCTCATGCTCTATCTCCTTGTCGGCCAGCTCGACACGAAGGTTCGGCGTGAGGTCGAGCTCGCGTGCGAGATTGCGCAAGACAGACTGGAAGAAGCTGTCGATTGTCTCCACACGGAAGAATGAGTAGTCGTGAAGGAGGCGGCGTAGGGCCTCTGCCGCACGCTGTCTTACGAAAGCCTCGTCTATGGCCGACGATGTGAAGGGCGAGGCGCTGTTCATGGCGTTCAGCTCGTCGAGGATGATGCGTAGATACACGCGTGAGGCTCTCAGCCCGTGGGCGATGCCGTAGAGCTGTGACAGGATGCGCATCTTCATCTCCTCTGTGGCCTTGTTGGTGAAGGTCACGGCGAGTATCGACTCGTAGCGCATGGGCGACACGATGAGGTGCTTTATGTATTCTACTGTGAGGCGGAATGTCTTTCCCGCTCCGGCAGAGGCGTTATATACGGTCAGCATAGATGATGGGGGGATGTTTTGTAGTGGATGGACTGTATGTGTTGGCGGTGGCTATCATGTATGGCATATCTGGCTCAGCGGGCATGTGAGGCATGTCTGTACCCTGTTTGTCGGAGAGAAAGGCAGCTCAGGGTTCATTATGTCAGCCAGCAGCCCCTCTATCCCCTCAAGATATTCGGCGGCCACCAGCCTGACATCGTCAATCTCTTCCCCTCCGATGACGAGCGACGGCGAGAATCCCTCTGATGCCATCTTCTGCACGAAGAACAGCTGTGGCGTGACAGGCAGCCGCTTCGGGTTCAGACTGTCATCGGCAGAGACGATGGCGGCGTAAAGGAGTGTCTGGAGATAATAGTCGGTATGGCTTTCTATCTTTGAGCTGTCGAATATGTCGGCTGTCGTCTTGAGCTCCTTCTGCTGCCTGTTGCCGGTCTTGTAGTCTATGACCCTCACTCTGCCGCCAGCCATGTCGAGGCGGTCTATGTATCCGCCCATCTTGACGTTCATATCCTGTCCGTTCAGCCTGAATGTGAATGTGTGTGTGACTTTCCTCTCTGTGCCGAGAATGGTTATGGGCGCTTGCTTCAGGTCGTGGCAGAGGAGATTGTGCAGGAGGCGTATTATGACCCTGCGGTTGATAATCTGCAGCCCGGAGTATCTGGGTGACATTGTCTGCTCCCCCTCGCCGATGTGGAACAGCTCTGTGCGGAACGCCTCGTCAACACAGCGCCCGATGAGCGAGGGGTCGGCCATGGCCGCCTTTATGGCTGGGGCGGAGACGGTGTCGCGGTTGTCGCTGATATGCTTGTATATTTTCTCTGCGGCGGCATGGAAGATATTGCCGAATGTGCGGTTGTCTATCTCGTCGATATCATTACGGTCAGGCTCACGGAGGCGGGCCACATGCTGGTAGTAGTACATCACCTGGCATCTCAGGTATGTCCCGAGTGATGTCGGCGATATCTCCTTGTTCGTTATCATGTCCGTAAGCTGCCCCATGACCATCCCGTCTTTCATGACAGGCCGTGGCGACGACATCGTTGTTGTCTGGCCTGTCGTGAGGGCGATGCGGCGGACAGGCTTCTCACGCTCTACCATCACCTGGAGCATGAAGCGTGACATCTCGCCGGTGTTCATGCCCTCGGCCGATGAGTTGTAGGCTATTGTCGCGTCGCCGGCGCGCTGTAGCAGACGGTGGAAATAATAGGAGTATATCCCCACCTTGTGCTCTATCGTCGTGAGGCCGTGGGCACGGCGCACACTGTGGGGGATGAACGACGCGTCGTTGACACCCTTGGGCATATTGCCCTCGTTGGATGACAGCAGGAGGACATGGTCGAAGTCAAGGCAGCGCGTCTCAAGCACGCCCATAATCTGTACCCCCTCGACAGGCTCGCCGTGGTAGGGCACTGTGGATGATGATATTATCTGGAACAGGAGGCGCGTGAAGGTTGACGTGTCAACATCAAGCGTGTTGTCCGATACAAGGGCGAAGAGACGCTCGAGTGTCTGGTATATGCGGTATATCGACTCTATGTCGAGAGGCGAGAGGCTGTCCTCACGGCGTGACACGGCGGCTAGCACATCCTCAAGCCATAATGCCAGGCGCGCGTTGAGTGGCACCCGCCCGCCGCTCTCTTCCGCCTGGGGGTAAGATGAGAGGTCAGAGAATATGGTGGTGAGGCTGGCGTCGGCAGAGAGAGACTTGCGCGACGGGTAGTAGTTGTTGGCTGACTGGAGATGCCCGATGAGCGAGGTGACAGTCTCTGACATACGGGCGATGTATGGATGGCGCAGGACATCGAGCACATGGCGCAGACGGTAGCTGGTGGTGCCTGACACGTGGCCCGCTGTCTGTAGGGTTATGAGATACTGGAGGAGAGAGACCGCTGATGACTGGGCGAGGGGGTAGCCCGTGGTTATGTTCACCGCGCCCACCTCGTCAGGCAGGGAGCGTATGATAGCCTGCAGAAGCGTCTCGTCGGCCATCACTATCGCTGTCCGCTGTCCGTCCTTCCATCTTTCGTTCTCCATGAGCCAGTCATGGACATAGCGTGCCTGGAGGTTCTCTGTCGGCGATGACACGTAGGTGATGTCCGTATTCTTGAAGTTGTCATGTGTCTCGCGGCCACATGATACGAGGGCGTCAGGATATTGTGCCAGATATGACGATATGAAGTGTCCCGCCTCGTGTCCCGCCTTCATGTAATAGTCGTCATAGTCCCAGTAGAAGAGGGCGTGGGGGTGGCATCCCTCCCCGCCGTCAGGCATACTGTAGAGACGTGAGAAGACACGCCGCTCGACAGTGTGGAGCATGTTGAACCCCACGAAGCAGTACGTCTCGCGGCCGAAGTCGATGCTCTCATCCTCTGCCACATCACGGTAGAGCATACCCTCGTAGGCAAGGCCGTCACGGCGCAGCGACTCGCGGAACATGGTGTATATGTCGTAGAGACGCTTCCATAGCCTCATGAACTTCTCGCGCATCTCAGAGGGCTTGTCGTCGGTGAATGCCGAGAAGAAATGTCTCAGCGCGTCACGCTGCCCGTCGTCGAGATAGCTGATGTCGTCAAGTTCATGAAGGTCTGTGACAATCTTGAAGACCTTCCCTGCCTCAGCCATGTTCTTGTCTATGTCGTCAAAATCGGCAAGAAGCGTCACACCCCAGCCGTAGAACTGGTCGAGCGTCTCGCCCGCATACCCCGTGACATCAATGAAGACACGGTAGAGACGGCAGACGAGGAGAATCTGGTCGGCCACGGTGAGCGGGGAGTGACGGCGGAAAAGGTCGCTGATAGTGATGTATGACGGGCTCCAGATGTTCCCGCCCGACAGTCGCGACAGCTCCTGATTGAGGAAGAGCGAGGCGCGCTTGTTGGGGAAGACGACAGCGACACGGGAGAGATCGTTACCGAAACGGCGCAGCAAATCGGCCGCTACGAGGCTTATATATGATTCCATAAAATTGAGCGGTGAGAAGACGTGTGTGAGAGCGGGGGATAGGGTGAGAAGATGTGGGCCATGCTGGGGCATTCTGCCCACGGGGCTTGAGAGAGTGTGTGAGTGTGGGGTGGTGTGATACGTTAAGGGGAAGGTGCCAGACCTAATCCTTGAACCTGTCGCCCCAGCAGTTTATCATGTTCTTGTACAGCTTCTCCTCTGCAGGCGAGTGCTGTGCGTGCCATATGCGGTGGGAGGACAGAGCGTCAGGCATGAACTGCTGCCTGACGAAATGCCCGGGATAGTCATGCGAGTATTTGTATCCGTCGGCATAACCCAGCTCGGCCATGAGCCGTGTCGGGGCATTGCGGAGATGGAGCGGGACAGGGAGATTGCCCGTCTCCCTGACCAATGTGAGCGCCTCGTTAATCCCGTTGTAGGCCGAGTTGCTCTTAGGCGATGTCGCCAGATACACTGCGGCCTCGGCGAGCGGGATGCGCCCCTCGGGCCATCCTATCTTCATCACAGCGTCAAAGGCGGCATTGGCAAGCAGCAGCGCGTTGGGGTTGGCCAGGCCGATATCCTCACTGGCCGATATGACAAGGCGGCGCGCTATGAACTGGGGGTCCTCGCCGCCCTCTATCATCCTCGCCATCCAGTAGAGGGCTGCGTCAGGGTCAGAGCCGCGTATCGACTTGATAAAGGCCGAAATGATGTCATAGTGCATCTCGCCGTCCTTGTCGTAGGCGAGCGGATTCTGCTGGAGACAGGAGACAACCGTCTTGTCGGTTATGACGACATCCCCCTCAGGCGATGCCTCCACGACAAGCTCGAGGATGTTCAGAAGCTTGCGCGCGTCGCCGCCTGAGTATCTCAGTATGGCCCCATGCTCTCTGATCTCAATATGGCGCTTCGAGAGGATGCTGTCTTTCTTTATGGCACGCTCCATGAGGAGCATGAGGTCGTCCTTCTCCAACGGTTTCAGGACATACAGCTGGCATCGCGACAGCAATGGGCGTATAACCTCGAACGATGGATTCTCTGTCGTCGCGCCGATGAGAGTCACGGTGCCCTTCTCCACCGCTCCCAGCAGTGAGTCCTGCTGTGACTTCGAGAAACGGTGTATCTCGTCGATGAAGAGTATCGGACTTGCCTGTGAGAAGAACCTGTTCCCCTCAGCCTTCTGTATGACCTCTCTGACATCCTTCACGCCGCTCGTTACTGCCGACAGCGTGTAGAACGCCACACCCATCGTATGGGCGATAATCTGGGCGAGCGTCGTCTTCCCCACCCCCGGCGGGCCCCATAGTATGAACGATGTGATCCTCCCCGAGAGAATCATATTCCGCAGCACAGCCCCCTCGCCGACAAGGTGGCGCTGGCCTATATACTCATCGAGCGTCGTGGGTCGCATACGCTCGGCTAATGGTTGTGACATGGCTTTCCTGTTTTTATCTTTTGTTGGCTTCGCCTTCATTTTCTCGCCATGGCATAGCATTCAAGCAAGCTTGATGCTCTGCTCATTTGGCTTGTCGAAAACGTTGGCTTCGCCTTCATTTTCTCACCATGGCATAGCATTCAAGCAAGCTTGATGCTCTGCTCATTTGGCTTGTCGAAAA
>JBJEAW010000123.1:0-11312 GCA_051869435.1 Prevotella sp.
TTTCATTTTGCAGATTGTTTCTGATTGTCAGCTACGGTCATTGCCTGCCACAGGGCGTGGCGTTCACGGCGCATGGAGACGCCGTTGGCAGCATGTCATGGCTGTATGGACAGGAAATGACGTCACTATTGTAAAAGAAAGGAAAGCTCAGGGAGGCTTTTTTGTCCTCCCTGGGCTTTTCTTTTCACGTATGGTTCAGGTGGTTTAGACTACCACCATCGTATAAAGGCACGTGAGTGTCACTTCACATAGATGCGCTTGACGATGCATCCGTTGCCGACGAAGAGGAAGAGGTTGCCCTGGTTGAAGAGTACGTCAAGGTCCTCCTGTGCAATGGTGAACTCAAGATGTGGGTTAGCCGGGTCGATAGACATGATAGGACGCTCGCCGCCATTGAGAGCTGTAAGGCTTGGGAGGTCTGACCACCAGGAGCTTATGATCTCCACCTGCCACCAGCCGGCATTAGGGTCACACTCGAAGTCAAAGGCCAGAGTCTTGCCCACCTGCATCTCGGCAGCCATCTCGCTTGTGATGTTCACGATGTGTGAGCCAGACCAGTCGCACGGGCCTACAGAACCGGTCCAGAGGTCTGTCTCTGCCGGCTTGGCGATGAATTTGGCCACGGTGTATCTCACACCGCTATAGTCTTCCATGACAAGGTCATACTCGCCCTTGACGAGAGTGGCCGGCACGGTGAATGTCATCGACGTGTTTGTCTTCTCAGAATACTTTGTCACACGCTCTGAGCCGATATACACATTCTGCACGTTATTGAAGTTCTTGCCCGTTATGGTTATCTCCTTCGTTATCATGCCTGTATAAGAAGACTCTGATGTGGCAGGGTCAGTGGCGGCCTGGATGGTAAGTCCTGATGCCTCGACTGATGTGCCGTTCTTGAGGTTGAGGATGAGGCCTGAGCCGGCACATGCGGCAGGAACGGTGAGGGCTATGGCCTTCTCGTTCTGTGCGGCAAACTCTGAGACGGTCTGTGGTGTCTCGCCAGGGAGCGTGACGCTCGCTACAAGGTCGAGGTCGGTACCCTTGATGATAACCTTCTCTCCGGCAACGAGAGCGTTAGGGGTACACTCTGTCACGGTAGGCTTGACGAGGGTGTAGGCGACAGTCACCTGCTTGCCGTTGGCGAGAGAGAGGGTTATGTCGCCCTCCTGTGCTGTCTCCGGGACAGCGGCAACAACCTTTCCGGCAGCGACAGACTTCAGTTCTCCGTCGGCTTTAGGGAATGATATGGCTGTCACGAGGTCGAGGTCCTTGCCTGAGATGGTGATGTCAGCGCCGTTCTTGACAGGGGCAGGGGCTGCTGAAAGCTCTGTCGGCACAACTGTCTCGATGTTTCCGGCAGGTATCTTCACTCCGGAGAATGTCACGAGAGTCACCTCACCGTCGGTCGCTGTGGCAGGGAGATAGAAGAGGAGCTGCTTGTTTCCGTCGGTCACGGTGATGCCCTCGGCAGGCACCTCGGCACCGTTCAGCTCAACGCTCTCTATGAGGTTGAGGGCTGTTCCCTTGACAGTGACAACGTCTCCGGCCTTTACAGGAGCTGTGGCTGTCACAGCCGCTGTCGGCAGGGAGATAGTGATGGCGTTGTCAGGATAGAGGAGGTTCTCGCCCTCAGGATTGGTGTCGCTGAGCATAGGCTTGCCTGTCTTCGCCTCCTTTGGTATGGCGACAGAGATGGTATAGCGGTCGTGGGCGAGGAACTCGGTCTCGGGGACGCGCACATCGTCGGCGAAGATGACCTCGTGCATGAGGTTCAGGTAGTCGCCCTTGAATGTGAGTATGTCGCCGACATTGCCCTCAAGATTGCCCTCCTGGCCGATGTAGATGGTTGAGAGGACAATGTTCTCTTCGTATGTGACAGGTGTGAGGGTCTTTATCTCGCCGCCCTTGGCTGTCTTGAGTGTGACGATGCCCGGCTCACACTTCTCCTTGGGGACATTGATCCATATCTCGCTGTGTGTGCCTGAAGCCTTGATGTCGATGGCAGTGATAGGGTCAGCGCCGGGGAGGTCAACCTCTGTTATCTGGTCGAGGTTGCTTCCGAGGAACTTCAGCACTCCGCCACGGAGCACAGGGCAGGGTCCGAAGGAATTGAGCTTTATCTCGTTTCCGTACTGGTCGGTAGAGAGTTCGTCGCCGTCATCGCAGGCTGTCAGGGTGACACCGGCAAGGAGGATGAGGCACATTGACCAGATGATAGAATAATATTTTTTCATGATGAATGATGTATGGAGTTGCCGGAGAGGCCGTCATGACAGCCGCAGGAGGGTCTGTGAAGTCCTTGTGGCCGTCATGCCACGGTCTCTCTGGCGTCGGTTAGTATTATTTGTTCGGCACGGCGCGTATGTTGTCAATCTTTATGATAGGATGACAGTCCTCACCATTGTATCCTCCACCGTTGACACAGAAGATGGTCAGCGATGAGAAATCGTCTGGTTTCGAAGGCTTGGAAGAGGCTGCTGTGCCGTCCCAGTACTTGTTGAAGACACCCTGGTCGCCACCGAGCGGGAGGGTCACTGTCACCCACTTGCCGCCAGTGTTGTACGAGCCGGAGTCTTTCCAAGGAGCGTAGATGGCGCGTCCCCAGCCGTCGTCGTTGTGGAAGAACATGTTGTTGGCTGTCAACATTGTCACCTTGTCTGTGCCGGCGAAGATTATCTGCATCGGCGCGGCAGCCCATGAGCCGTTCTCAGGGATGCACATCTCAAACTTCAGGGACATGTTCTCATAGTCGGTGAAATCGACGATATCGCTGAGTTTCACACCGTCGCCCGAGAAGCCGCCATCCCAGTCGCCGGCCCAGTACTCGAACGAGAAGTTGCCATCGTTCCATCCGCCGTCAGCACCCATATCGACATCGCCGAGGAGGAGGTAGTTGCCGGAGAGTGATGTCTCGTCCTGCTGGATTTTCTGTGAGTGCCAGCCGTGGTTGCCGAGGACAACGTTGGTGACAGGGTTAGGCGTGTCGAAGTCAAAGAGTATGCCACGCTGGTCGTGGAACTGGAAGTTGCTTCGTGTCGTGCCATACTTTGTCTTCACCTTTATGAAGCCGGCCGGCGCGTCCTCAGGGACAGTGAAGCGTATCTCTGTCATGGTGATGCTGTTGATGTACTCGCGTGGGAGGACATAGTTGTTCGGGAACTCCACTGTCAGCGGGAAGTCAGGATAGTCGAGGAAGTAGTTGCCCTTGATGACGCCCTCGTCGCCCGCCTTCACCTGCTCGTTCTCCATTGAGAGGACAGCGGGAGGATTGATGAGCACCTTGAAGTCGTATGCCACGGTGTCGTTAGAGGTTGTGATCATGTATATCTTGTCTGTCACTACCTCTGGTATGTCCTTCGGCACGGTCAGCAGTATGGTGTTGTCTGTCATGTAGCTCGTGTTGAGCGTGGCAGGGCGGTCGTTGAAGTTCATCGCCACGATGCTGCGCAGGTTGTTGCCGACGATACATATCGGTGTGTTCTGGAATGCTCCGGTGAGGAGCGAGTCCTTGCTGGCGGCGTCAGCAAGGCGTATGTATGAGATGGATGGCAGTCCACCTGTTGTCTCGTAGGCATCAGGCTGGTCAGAGCATGATGTCATGCCTGCCATGGTGAGGAGCGCGATGCCGAGAGCCAGTTTTATATTCTTGATATTCATAATTGTTGGCTTTTATGGTTTTGACTTTCTATGTCAAGCGTTGTTTAATAGCTGTATGTGGCGCGCACATCAACATGCACTGGCTCAACATTGCTGCCGAGGTTCGGGTTGACAGAGACATCCTCTGTCGGGAACGGGATGGTGAATGTCTTCTCTGTCACCATCGGTGCCGGTGTCGATGTGTCATACTCTGCGCCTGACGCGTCCCATACGCCGGTCTCGAAATAAACCTTATAGACATCAGAGAGGTTCCACCAGGCGTTGCGCTGCTGTGCCTTCAGCTCGTCGATACACTTTGAAGGCTCGTAGTATGCGCGGCGCACGAAGTCGTACCAGCGGTCGCCCTCGCCCGCGAACTCGAGGCGGCGCTCCTTCCATACGTCGTCGAACGTGATGGATGTCTTAGGGTTATAGCCTGATATGGCGCGTCCGCGGACAGCGTTGAAGGTCTCGAGGGCCTTGGCGTTGGTTGTCTGTCCGCCGTCGATGAGTGTCTGTGCCTCTGAGAGGACGAGATAGACATCAGCGAGACGGAGTATGTGTGTGGCGAGAGCGTATGCCATGCGTGCCGGCGAGATGCCAAGCTCGGCCACGTGGTCGTTGTTGTTGCCGTAGGCGTGCTTGACGTTCTGCGCGCCGCATGGGCCCTGGAATGTCTCTGTTGCGGCAGGGTTATAGCTCTTGTCGAAGTAGAAGTGGAGCACCTCGAAGCCGTTCTGTCCGTTGCCGAGGCTGTGGTCGCGCCAGAAGTAAGGATATACATCGCCCGGCATCATGATGGTAGCCTTGCGGCGTATATCGACATCGATGCGGTCAGCAGGCGCGTCGGTAGGCTTCACGCCGAATGCTGCCATGAGGTCAACCGATGGGCCTGCCCATCCTCCCCAGCAGTCGCCGTTCTCGTCGAATCCCTCTGGCATGAGGTCACTCTGCAGTGTGTTCTGTGATGTCCACTGTGCGCCGACAGTCCATCGCCATGCTATGAGGCTCTCGTCAGACACGTTGTTTGAGCCGCGGAAGATGTCCTCATACTCTGGCATGAGCTTGCGTCCGGAGTTGTCGATGACATCCTTGGCATACTGTACGGCCTTCTGGAGGTCGTCCTTGTTGAGTGTGCCTGTCACGCCGGCCTTGGTAAGATAGACCTTTGAGAGGAGTCCCTCGGCACAGTAGTAGTCCATGTGTCCGTTGGTGAGCTTCTGCTTCGGGAGGAGCTCCATGGCCTTCTCGAGTGTCATGATGATATACTCATAGACATCGGCCTTCTCCACCTTGCTGCATGTCTTGTACTCGCCCGACGCGAGGACGTCAGACGTGTTGTGTATGATAGGCACATCGCCGAAGGAGCGTACGAGATAGAAGTATGCCATGGCCTTCCATATGAGGCACTCGCCCTGACACTGGCGTATAGTGGCCTCTGAGGCTGACGCCTTCGCGAGGGCCTGATAGACAGTGTTACAGTGGCCTATCTCAGCCCAGAGCGAGTAGGACATGTTGACGAGGTCCTGGTCTGTGCCGTTGACTGAGAAGTTGAGATATGGGGATGAGCCCCAGTACATGTTGCCCGACATGACCTCGCCCATCTTTATGAAACCGCGCTGGAAGTCGTACCAGGGCGAGTTGTACAGGTAGTTGACACCTGACACGCATGCTGCGTCTGAGGCATAGAAGTTGTCTATGTTGTAGTTATCCTCGACAGGGCGGTCAAGGAAGTCTCCACATGAGTTGAGTGAGAGGCTGAGAGCCGCTGCGCATGCAAAGTATGTTATATTCTTGAGTTTCATTGTAAATCAAGGTTTTTTGTTATTGATGTGCATTGGTGGCGTGGGTGTTGTGCCGCTGCCACCATGTCTCTTTCTACAGCCTGTCAGAATGAGACGTTCAGTCCGAATGTGAATGATGTCGGCGCCGGGTAGCGTCCGTTGTCAAGACCATAGACATTCTGGCTCGCTGTCGATGCGCCAATCTCCGGGTCGTAGCCGTCGTAGCCTGTTATCGTGAGCAGGTTGGTGGCGTTGAGAGTGAGGCGGAGGTTGGTGAGTCCGAGCTTCTTTATGAGCTGCTTGTCGAATGTGTATCCGAGTGTGATGCTCTTGAGGCGCACGTATGAGCCGTTCTCGATGAAGCGGTCGCTCCATACGTCGTTGTCGTTAGGGTCGTTGACCGATGCGCGTGGGTATGCGCAGTCAGGGTTGGAGACAATGACATTGCTGACATCGTAGTACCAGTTGTCTGTCGCCTGGCCGTTCTTCGGGGCGAGGAGCGCGTGGTTAGAGCAGTCGGCGAGCTGGTTCTGCCATACGGAGTTCATGTGTGTGAGCTTCATCTTCATGTAGTTGCCCACCTTGTTTCCGATAGAGCCGTTGATGAATACGGTGAGGTCAAGGTTCTTGTAGCGGAAGGTGTTGTTCCATCCGAAGGTCCACTTAGGCATTGCCGAGCCTATCTTTGTCTTGTCCTGCTCGTCGATGACACCATCGCCGTTGACATCGACAATCTTCACGTCGCCCACGTATGTTGTGGTCTTGGGGTTATAGTCGCCGGGGTTTGTGCTCCATGACTTGGTGCCGTCGGCGTTGGTGACGATAGGGTTGCTGTTGTTGCGGGTATCGACAGGCGAGCTGAGGATGTCCTCGAAGCTGGTATATACGCCGTCGGTCTTGTAACCGTAGAATGAGTACAGCTCCTCGCCTTCTGCCGAGCGTGTCACGACGTCAGTCCACTGTCCGTAGCCTACGAGGGCCACACCGCCGGCGAGGCTCTTCACCTTGTTCTTGTTGGTGGAGAAGTTGAGGTCTGTGTCCCATGAGAAGTCCTTTGTGTGGACAGGGTGTGCGTTGATGGTGAACTCGAAGCCTGTGTTCTCGATGTCGCCATAGTTGCCCCATGGCGCGGCGAGGGCTGACGAGGCGTTGCCGCCTGTACCCATGATAGAGGGGAGTGTCATAGGCATGAGCATGTCCTTTGACATCTTCTTATACCAGTCGATGGTGAGGCCGAGGTCGCCGTTGAAGAATCCGAGGTCGAGACCGATGTTCCACTGCTCCTGTGTCTCCCACTGTATGTCGAGGTTGGCCATGTTGGCAGGGCGGTATGACATGCCGAGGCCGGTGTCCATGGTTGACATCGCCGAGCCCCACTTGTAGCTGCCTATGCTGGCGTTGCCTGTCTGTCCCCATCCCACTCGCAGCTTGCCGTTAGAGAGCCATGTGAGGTCCTTCATGAACTTCTCGTTTGTGAAACGCCATGCGACAGCGACAGAGTGGAATGGCGCCCAGCGCTTGTTGGGGCCGAAGTTTGAGCTGCCGTCGTAGCGGAATGTGTATGTGGCGAGATAGCGGTCGTCGTAGTTGTATGTCTCACGTGTGAAGAACGACGCCATGGCCGACGAGCCGAAGCCTGAGCCTATCTGTGCCTTGCCTGAGCCGAGCGCGGGGTTGTGGACAGCGTCAGAGGGGAGGCCGGTGTTATAAACCGACACATAGTCATAGTTGCTCTCCCAGCACTCCTGTCCGAGCATGGCTGTCACGCCGTGCTTGCCGAACTGCTCGTTCCATGTGAGATAGTTCTTGATGGTCCAGTAAGTCGATGAGTTCTTCTGTATGCGGCCGTTGTTGTTGTCGCGCACCCATGTGCCGAGATCCACCTTCGGCTCGTATGTCGAGGCTTTCGACCATGAGAGGTCCCATCCGAGCTCGGCGTGCCATACGAGGTTCTTGAGGAAGCTGACATCAGCGAATATAGAGCCGTTCAGCTTCTGGCGGTCGAGGAGGATCTCATTGAGCATGGCCATGGCGATAGGGTTAGGATTGGTGAATCCCTCCTTTGAGACGCTTGAGTATCCGCCGTCGATGTTGTATATCTGTATGTCCGGAGGAGTGACGAGCGAGTAGTTGATGATACCCTCGTCAGAGTCGGCCAGCTTGAGGTCGTCGGATGTGGCGGTGTACGATGCGTTCAGTCCGAGCTTCAGCCATGGCTTGAGCTGTGCGTCGAGGTTGGCGCGTATGCCGTAGCGCTCGAAGTTTGAGCCGATGATGGTACCCTCCTGGTTCATGTAGTTGCCCGACACGTAATACTGCACCTTGTCCGTTCCGCCCTGTGCCGATATCTGGTGGTTGTGCTGCCATGCTGTGCGGAAGATGGCGTCCTGCCAGTTGGTGCCGATACCGAGGACAGAGGGGTCAGAGTACATAGGGTCGGCACTGTTCTGGGTTATCTCTCCCTGGTCAACGAGGGTGTTATAGTATGTGGCGAACTCGCGGAGGTTCATCATGTCGAGGCGCTTCATCTGGCGTGACATGGTGACAGAGCCGTCGTATGTGAACTTTGCCTCGCCGCTCTTGCCACGCTTTGTCGTGATGAGGACGACACCGTTAGAGCCCTGCGCGCCGTAGATGGCTGTGGCAGAGGCGTCCTTCAAGATCTCCATGCTGACGATATCGGCAGGGTTGATGGTAGAGAGAGGTGACACGGTCGATACGGAGCCGTTGCCGAGGCGGTCGCCAAGGCCGAGGTCGGCGCCGCTCTGTCCGCCGCCCTGGAATATGACACCGTCGATGACATAGAGCGGCTCAGCGCCGGCATTGATAGTGGCCTGTCCGCGGACACGTATCGACTGGCTTGAGCCTGGGGCGCCTGATGTGGCGATAGATGTCACACCGGCGACACGTCCCTGGAAGGCCTGGTCGATATTAGTGATGTTTCCCTCTTCGAGAGCCTTGTTGTCGAGTGTTGTCGATGCGCCGGCGAGGTCAGAGCGTTTCATCTTACCATAGCCGACAACGACAGTCTCCTCGAGCATCTGAGCGTCAGCCTTCAATGTCACATCGACACTTGTGCGGCCGGCAAGATTGACATCTTGAGACTTGTAGCCTACAAACGAGATACTCAGCGTGGCGTTGGCGTTCTTCACCTTGAGCTGGAACTTACCGTCCATATCGGTGGCTGTGCCGTTCTGAGTACCTTTTTCACGCACTGTGGCGCCAAGGACAGGCCCGAACTCGTCACTGACAGTACCGGTCACCTGGACCTGTCCCATCACTGTTGCCGAGAAGAGCATGAACAGCGCGAACAACGCATACTTAATGCTGAAAATGTTTTCAGTCTTCATAGCGTAAAAAAAGTTTAGTTAGAATTTATTTAATGAATTGTTTAGTCTTTTTGTTAGGTTTACCGCTGCAAAAGTAATACAAAAATATCTCTGAGTGGCGTATTTATTTATCTTTATATAATACTTTTATGCATAAAGCAGAAAAAAGACAAATCACACTGCGCTTTAAATATCCAAATGTATGCATTTTCCTTTCGTCAATATTCAAATGGCATACGGAAACCATAGCACGATGAAAATACGTTAAGTCTGGCGTGAGACAAAAATATATAAGGAGAACGACCCGTTAACAAAGCGTATAAGATACGATAAGCCTGACTGGCGGGAGAGAATCCCACATATATGGCGACAGCAAAAAATGTACAAGCCGCCGGCATGGCAGACACATAGAACGACAGCCCACAGGTTAAGGATTGAAACCAATATCAATGGGGCGGCAAGAGACACAGAATGGGAGCCTCATCCAGCACATATGGGCGGCTCATCCAGTACTTGTCGGCAGATTGCCGGCAGGACAAGAAAACTGTAAGCAGAACGCCACGGAAAGTTACGGATTGACACCCGTGGCGGGAGGAGGCGCTGAGCGTTATGGCAGGCAAACTATTCAACGTACCAGTAACTATTCAGCGAATATAGTAAGTAGCACGCGCTGAAAGCGCAGAAGCTCATAGCCCAGGGTAAGCGTAGCGACACCCTGGGTTGAGGATCCATACAGCGCGACAATTACCCACACGAACAATATCCCCAGGGTGTCACTCCGCTACGCTCCGTTCTGCCCTGGGCTATGGGCTTCTGCGCTTTCAGCGCGTGCTGGCCGAGACAATATAAATCTATATTTTCTTGTTACAAAACGCATCCGCTGAATAGTCACAACGTACCATCTGCAACATTAAAAGAACTTAAAAAGTCGGCCACACCTTTTTAAAAATAAATAAACCTATATAATTTTGCATATCGGGCTGTGGCCATCCCCCACCCTCCCGACACCTTTATCCCCCACACAACAAACCATGAAAGAGATTCTGCTGCAATACTGCTGGAAACACCGCATAGGCATATCGCCCACACTGACGACGACCGACGGCGAGGCTGTCAACATCATCGACCCCGGCCTCATGAACACAAACGCCGGCCCCGACTTCCTCAACGCCCGCCTGCGCATCGGAGAGATGCTGTGGGCAGGGAACATAGAGATACACTGCCGCCGCCACGACTGGTATGCCCACGGCCATGACCACGACCCGGCCTACGACAATGTCATACTCCATGTCGTCGGCAGCGACGACGAGGGCAAGGCCGTGAGGACAAGCCAGGGCGAGCGTGTGGCAGAGGTTGTCATACACGTCCCGCAGCATGTCGAGGAGAACTATGAGGCCCTCATGACGGCCGACAAGTACCCGCCGTGCTACGCCACAGTGCCGCGGATGCCACGCCTGACACTCCGCTCATGGATAGACGCCCTGCAGACAGAGCGTCTGCAGCAGAAGACAGAGGCCATAGCCGCGAGAGTCAGCCGCCTCGGGGGCGACTGGGAGCACGCCTATTTCATGACCCTCGCGCGGAGCTGCGGCTTCGGTTCGAACAGCGAGGCCCTCGAACAGTGGGCGCAGAGTATGCCGCTGAAAGCCGTGGGCCACCACCGTGACAGCCTCTTCCAGGTGGAGGCGATGTTCTTCGGGATGGCGGGGATGCTCAATGTCGCCACCCTGCCCGAGCGGATGCAGCTGGAGACGGCGGCCGACGAATACTGGCAGCAGCTGGAGCGGGAGTGGACATACCTCAGCCACAAGTTCCAGATAGACACGCGCCACTGTCACCAGGCATGGAGATACATGCGCATGAGGCCGCAGAATTTCCCGCATATACGCATAGCACAGCTCGCCATGATGTACCACGAGGGGCGCACACAGCTCGCGAGGCTGATAGAGTGTGACACGGCCGGGAAGATGTCCGCGCTGCTCAGATGCGGCGTCTCAGCCTACTGGCAGGACCATTACACCTTCGGCCACGAGAGCCGTCACAGCACGAAACGCCTGTCTGAGCAGAGCGCGACGGTGCTCATGATAAACTGTGCCATACCCACACTCTTCGCCTACGGCCGCGCCACGAACAACGACCGGCTGTGCGACCGCGCCCTGCTCATCCTCGACACCCTCCACGCCGAGGACAACAACATCACACGCATGTGGCGTGACGTGGGCCTGGAGGTCACCTCGGCGGGCGACTCACAGGCTCTCATACAGCTGAAGAAGGAATACTGTGACCGCCGCCGCTGCACCTCCTGCCGCATCGGCTACTGCCACCTCGCCACAGAGAGGTGAGGGATAAATGGCATGGACCCACCCACAGCATCGGAGACCCGTTATAGACCTCACCGTCATCACTATCCACAGTCTCGGAGACACAGAAGACACGTGGAGCTAACTCTCACCCACAGCCTTGGAGACTCGTTGGAGAGCCCACTATCATCCCTATCCACAGCCCCAAAGACACAGAAGACACGGGGAACTCACTATCACCCACAGCCTCGGAGAGGCGCGAC
>JBJEAW010000124.1:0-11176 GCA_051869435.1 Prevotella sp.
TGTTGCCCAGGCACTTAAAAAAAATTACTAACAACTAAGTTGCGGAATTAAGGGATAATATATGTAGTGCAAATCAACTCCGCCAGTGGCGATCACTTCCGCTCCTCGTCCTTACGTATCCATATGAAAGTGCAGATAGGACAACAAGATAGTGCTGCCCTGTTTCACATAATAATTATGCCGTATAATGACTGTCACATAACCATTGTGGCTTGTCATTATACGGCATATATATTAATGCCTTTTTGTTGTGGGTGGCTTAGGTGACTCGTCCGACAGTAGGGTGGGAGGGGACTATTCCCTGTGCACCCCCTACTGTCTCGTTTGAGTTAAAGGTATGTTTTGAGGCTCCGAACGTTACCTCTGTTTCCTGCCCCAGAGCTACCTCCTCTTTTTCCTTCTCAGTCGTTCAGAGAGAGCAGGAACTCATCGTTGTTTGATGTCCTCTCTATGCGTCCCTTTATCTCGTTCATAGCCTCGACGGGGTTCATATTTGATATGAAATTCCTTATTATCCACATCTTGTCGAGTGTTGATTTGTCGTAAAGCAGGTCGTCACGGCGTGTGCTTGAGGCGACGAGGTTGACAGCAGGGAATATACGCTTGTTAGAGAGCACCCTCTCAAGCTGTAGCTCCATATTGCCTGTTCCCTTGAACTCCTCGAAGATGACATCATCCATCTTCGAGCCTGTATCTGTCAAGGCTGTAGCGATAATGGTAAGCGAACCGCCCCCCTCAATATTACGTGCAGCTCCGAAGAATCTCTTTGGCTTCTGCAGAGCATTGGCATCCACACCACCCGTCAGGATCTTTCCTGAAGCAGGCGCGACTGTATTGTATGCTCTTGCGAGACGTGTGATGGAGTCAAGGAATATCACGACATCATGCCCGCATTCTACCATACGCTTTGCTTTCTCAAGAACGAGTCCGGCTATCTTGACATGTCTTTCGGCAGGCTCGTCGAATGTTGATGCTATCACCTCGGCGTTCACTGTTCTTGCCATGTCTGTCACCTCCTCAGGACGCTCGTCGATGAGCAACATCATGAGGTAAGCCTCAGGATGGGATGCAGCTATGGCATTCGCAATATCCTTCATGAGTATTGTCTTACCTGTCTTTGGCTGAGCCACAATGAGAGATCTCTGTCCTTTGCCGATAGGAGAGAAGAGATCGACAATTCTTGTCGAGGTGTTTGTGGTCGATGGACACCCGCAGATATTGAACTTCTCGTTAGGGAAGAGAGGTGTCAGATGTTCGAACGGCACTCTGTCCCTCATGTCCTGAGGGTCACGTCCGTTAATTTTCTTCACCTCCTGGACGGTGAAGTATTTCTCTCCTGTTACAGGAGGACAAACTGTACACTCCACCACATCTCCTGTCTTCAGTCCGAGTTTGCGTATAGTCTGCATGGACACGAAGACATCATCTGGGGATGAGAGGTAGTTATAATCAGATGACCTAAGGAAACCGTAGTTCTCAGGCATTACCTCCATGAGGCCAACCGTTGTGACAATGTTGCTGAAGTCATATGTCTCAATCGGCCGCGTGCTTACATCATGCTGTGCGTAAGACGCTGATACTTCCGTGTTCTGTGGCACTCCGAATATGTCAACAGGTCTTGTCGCGCTGGTATCTTCTATAGGAAGGTCAACAATGATGATGAAGTCCGTCCCGTCAGCAGGGTCGTCAGGCCACACGTCGTTCATATTGTAGTCATCCTCATATGCATCATTCCTCATATTGTTATGGGCGTTCATCTTCGCCTGAAGCTGGGCTATGAGGTTCTGCTGGCTCTCTGTGTTAGTCTCGCTGTCGGTATAGCTGTCTTGGTCTTGCTCTGTGACATCCACGCTTGCATCCTGCAAGAATGGTGGTAGTGAGGTGTTGGCTTGTGTTGTCTCAGCCTCTTCGTGCATGACATTGTCTGCTCCGCTCTCATTTGCAGGAAAATCCTCCTGTGTGTTGTTGTATTCATCCATTACAGGCTCATCGTTCCTTGTGGCTGGTATAACGCTATCGTTATCCGTATCGTCATACGATGTCTTGCCCTCTTGCTCTGAGAGCCGTGCGAGGTATTCAAGCTCAGCCTTTGATTTCCTGCCACGGTGTTTAGGGAAAGGATTCACTTCCTCCTCGACCTTTGCAGCTGGTATGGAAAATATTTCTGTGCTGGCTTTCGCACGCCGTTTTGCGGCGCGTGTGTCAAGGTTCTTTCCGTCGATGCCGTTCACGCTATATACGTGGTCAGGTACCTCTTTCTTCAGAATACGTTTGCGGGGCCTTTTCTGTGGAGCCTCGCTTTCTTCCTGAGCAGCCATAATGCGGTCTATAGCCTCCTCCGGGCTGGATATTGTCTCTGGAGCAATATTCAGGGAACGGGCTATCTCTACCAATTCGGCAGCATCCTTGGTTTGAAGTTCTTGTTTTTCAAACATATATTCTTTATTCTTTATCTGTTATTCTTTTCGTATTCATGATGGATAATGGCTTCCATACGCATTGTCCTTTGTCCGTATAGGGGTGCGGAAGACTCATTCCACATCATTCTCATTGTCGGATGTCCTGTTTTGTTGAAAGTCTCTCAAGGATGACTGTCGTGTCATTTGCTGTTCACAGTCGTCTTGACTTTAGATATCCTTCGGCCGTCAATTTCCATAATCTCGAATACATAGTTCTTATATTCAATCCTCTCATGCAAGGATGGGAAATCGCCTTTAATCTCAAGGAGCATGCCTGCTATGGTATCCGCGTCTCCGCTGACCTTGTCAAACTCATCCTCATCGACATTGAAAATCTTCACAAGGTCGGTCAGCAGGGTCTTTCCCTCGAGTATATATGTATTATAGTTCAGTTTTGTATATTGTCTCTTCTCGTCGTCGAACTCATCGTTTATCTCCCCGACTATTTCCTCCAGAATGTCTTCCATGGTGACTATTCCTGAGGTTCCTCCAAACTCGTCAACAACGATGGCGATATGCACCTTGTTCTCCTGAAAATCTTTCAGCAGGTCGTCAATCTTCTTTGTCTCAGGTACAAAGTATGGTGGCCTTAAAAGAGATTGCCATCTGAATGTGGAAGGTTTTGACAAATGTGGCAGGAGGTCCTTGATATATAGGATGCCCCTCATGTTATCCTCATTACCCTGATAGACGGGTATGCGGCTATACTGGTTCTCGATAACACAGGCGAGCACCTCGCTGTAGGGGGCGTTTATGTCAAGGTCAACGATATCCTGCCGTGATGTCATTATCTCGCGTGCCGTCTCGTCGCCAAATCTTATTATGCCCTGTAATATCTTTTCCTCGTCTCTCAGCTCTTTCTTGTCGGTCATTTCGAGAGCCTGTCCTAATTCGTCAACCCCAAGTTTGTAATCCTCTTTATGTGAGAGCTTGTCGGCAAAGACACGTGTTGACATGAGTATTGTCTCAAGAGGCCAGAAGACTCTCTGTGAGATAAGTACAAACTTATATGTCCTGCGGCAGAAGAGGAGTGGTGTCTGACGACTATATACTTTTGGGATAATCTCTCCGAACAGCAGGAGGAGAAAGGTGAGCAGGACGGTCTTGCAGAGGAAATCCATCCACATGGCGTTCCCGAAATCTATAGTATGTTCGAAGATGTAATTGCAGAGCATGATAATCGTGACGTTCACAAAGTTGTTCACGATGAGGATTGTCGCGAGAGTCCTCTCTGAGTCATCCCTTAACATCTCTATGCTCTTGTCACTGGCTCTTGCCTCTGGGTCTATCTCTGCCAGATCTTTCGGTGTGAGGCTGAAGAATGCTATCTCTGAGCCACTTGCTAATCCTGACAGCATCAGGAGAATGATCGTCGCAAAGAAGCAGACGTAAACTCCTATAGATGGCGTTAAGAGTGTGATCTGGCTGAATGTTTGTCTTATAATGTCTATATCCATAAGTTTGGTATATATCTGTCATGTGGGGAGGTTATGTGATATCCTCCTAAGTGCAGACAGGTTTTCAGGTGATGGGAAGTCCATTCCTTTCGTTGTGTTTGTGCTGTGCCTATGGTCTTTGTGTTCAGATTACTTGGCTGTTTCTGACGTATTTGCTGCGGAGCCTTTAGGGGTCAGTTTTTCCATGCTCTCGACAAGTATATCAACAACGGTCTGTCTGCGCCCGTTCTTGTCGTCGGCCGTATTGTATCTCAAGCGTCCCTCAACATATAGCTTGTCGCCGGTATGGACGTACCGTTCCACGAATTTCGCCAGTCCACGGCTGAATGTCAGGGCGTGCCAGTCTGTGCGCTCGGGCACCTGTGTGCCATTGGGCAGAGTGTAAGCCCGTTCTGTCGTGGCTAAGCGTACGTGGGCTACACATTGGTCAGCGGCATAGTATCTAATATCTGGCTCTTTACCGACGTTGCCTATCAGCATAACTTTATTCATGGTAATAATGTTTTCTATACTTGCCGGTTATATATTGTCGATGTTCAAATAAATGCAAGGCTTCAAAATACTTCCGATACTCCTTGATCTTACTTCATGTGACAGGTGGCTGACAGTAATGAAATATGTTCAGTCCGAATGTCATACCCCAAGAAAGGTGTTCTTACATCCTCGCTTTTCAAACTGCTCCGCCACCCCCATGGCATTTAATATTAACGAGAGAAAAAGGCGGCAGGGTGGTATAAACGAAAGGAGAAGGATGTCGATGAATGGGGTTAGTTAGAAAGCGGCTTGCACTCTCCGAGGAATGTGAAAGAGAAGTTGTGTCCTTTGGCTGACGGGAACTGGCTACGCTCATCGACACGTCCTCTCAGATGTTCCACTATCCTGTTATAGCAGTCTATTCCTGAAATAGCTTTGCATCGTGCCACGAAATGGGTGTCACGGTATTCGTTCTTTCCTGTGACAGGCGATGTCACAACACGCTTGAAATCGAGCGAGCCCTCATACCATCCCATACGTCTGGTGTATAGAGCCATAACCATATTGCCATTATATCTGTCCCTATAACTGTTTGTCTGTTGTAGCGGAGCATCAATATACCGTGGCTGTTGCCTTGGGCGGCCGATGTTCATTTCCATGCCATTCTGGTCGGTGTAGGCTGTGTCTCTGGCGTTCTCGTTCATGACGTGTACGTCCTCGTTTCTGTTTGTCTCTGCTCCAGCATAATATTCGCCTTCCTGCATGTTGCCTGATGCTGAGTTGGCTTTTGTTATCGACCTGTCACGATAATCCTTGAATTCCTTCATGTTATTAGCGTCGGTCTTTATCATGATGAAGTATATTTTCGGCCGTACCTTGTATCTCTTTGGGAAACGGTTGTCACTCTCGAAATACTGGCGCACATCTTCTGCTATACGGCTGTTGAAACCTATCTCCGGAATGCTGTCAAGGAAAGCGCAAGCGTCTTCGACATTAGTGACAAGGGTCTCGCTGTTGAAATAGCGTAAATACAAATTCATATATTATAATAAATGTAACTATGTTTATGGTATAAATCTTTTTTCTGTAAATCAGAAAAACTATAAAAAAATAATCTTTTACTGGGGAAAGTCTGTAAGGAGTTTTATCCTTACTTTCTGAATGAGAGCGGAAAACGAGACTCGAACTCGCGACCCCAACCTTGGCAAGGTTGTGCTCTACCAACTGAGCTATTTCCGCGTTTGTCAACAAATAATTTAAGGATGTATATTAGAATTGTCTTTTCTTTATCCTTAATGTTATCATGTTAATTCTCGCTATATAATATAAATGCGACATTATATCTATGTATTCACGTGGTGAATGTGAAGAGGAGGAGACTCGAACTCCCACGTCACAATTGACACTACCCCCTCAAAGTAGCGCGTCTACCAATTCCGCCACCTCTCCATCATTCTACATTAACATCTGAAAATGTAGTGCCCAGAACAGGACTCGAACCTGCACGCCTTGCGGCACACGCACCTGAAACGTGCGCGTCTACCAATTCCGCCACCTGGGCATTAATACATTCATCTTCATATCATGTTTAAAACAGATGTTGTTCACGATGAATATTGTCACATTATGTGGAGCGGAAAACGAGACTCGAACTCGCGACCCCAACCTTGGCAAGGTTGTGCTCTACCAACTGAGCTATTTCCGCATCTTAACCGTAATCTTACGGGCTTTTCTCCAAAAGCGAGTGCAAAGGTAATGACTTTTTTTCAATTGTCCAAATTTTATCATGTTTTTTTTCTAAAAAAGTAACATTGCGTTATCTGTTTATCCTTTTGAAGAATGGAATAATGCCATAAACACACAATTTTCCTGCATCCGTTGCTGCCTTTTTTCCTCTGTCGGCCGGTATTACTCTCGACCTGCATTCTTTCTTTATACCGTGTTAATGTTGATATACCTTCACATATTAACATAATGTTATCTTTTCTGAACATATCCAGTTGATAAACCTCTTTCTACGGCTAAATCTTGTCACTTGTGTTCCTTATAGTCCATGATGTCCTTGTTTTTGATACAAAACCGAAAGTTAAAAAATAGTTTTTTATAGTTGAAAAAGTTTATAAAAATTGCAGAATTATTACATACGGCGCTATTTTTCGTAAATTTGCATGTACTTCAACAACGTATATACAAATAATAGAAGAATAATTGGATTATATTAAGGATTTATGGTGAGAAGAATTATTTTATCAGCATTCATAGCTGCCGTTTCCTTGTCCTGTACACGATTGTCGGCCCAAAACGGCCATGGGACAGTCATAAAATATGGTGACATGGAGAACTGGGTCACAAGAACCATACATGAGTCGGCTGTGATAGGAGGAGCGGATAAGACTCTGTGGGAGATAGGCCCCACAAAACACATTACGGGAAATGTACCTTACAAAAATATTGGCGGCTCGCCTTGGGGCACATCGAATGTCATGGCCAAAGTGTCAGGTATAGTCAAGACCAACTGCTCTGTCACACGTGATAAGCACGAAAACGGATATTGTGCGAAGATGGAGACGCACATAGAGAAGGTGAAGGTGTTGGGCCTTGTGAATATCAAGGTTCTCGCTGCGGGAAGCATATTCATAGGGGATATGCGCGAGCCTATAACAAGCACAAAGAACGGCCAGCAATACATGAACTGGGGCATGCCATTCACGTCTCGCCCGAAGGCCCTCAAGTATGACTATAAATTCAAGGCGGCAGGCACTCCTAACCGTATAAAGCAGACAGGATTTGGCGGCAGCTCGACAGTTGCTGGCCCTGATAAAGCCATTACAGTGTTGTTCCTGCAGAAACGCAAGGAGGATGCCAACGGGAATATCACGGCAACAAGAGTCGGGACACTCGTCGTGACATACGGCAACTCAACAAACGGGTGGGTTGATAACGCCTCATATAATATAATGTATGGTGACATCAGGAAAGACTCACGATATGATGAGTCGCTCATGGGGCTCCGCTCAACAGACTATGCTCGCAACTCGAAGGGCGTTAATGTTGTCGTGAAGGAAGTAGGATGGGCAAAAGGCGATGAAATTCCGACACACATGGTGTTGCAGTTCTCGTCAAGTCATGGCGGAGCATATGTAGGCTCTCCAGGAAACACATTCTGGGTTGACAACGTAAGGCTTGTGTATTAGGGATAACCATACACATATATATCATAACTTTCAACGAGCAAAGTCTAATCCCTGTTCATTTTGAAGCTGACAGCATTGTGTTGAATCTGGCAGAGCGGACAAATGGATATGTGCATATGGCGTAATACGCTTTGTACCAGTTGCTTATCCTCGCTTGCCTAATAGGTGCCAAATGGGAGGCTTATTGATACTGTTTGGGCGGCTCATTGGCACTGAATGAGCGCCCCATAAGCACTGAATAAGAAATAGCAAAATAATGTCATGTCATTTTATCATAAATATATTGGGGCAAAACCATACAAGAACAGCGGTTGCTGGACGACGGTGGTATGAAGCCCGTAACGAGATTGGTATTTCAACCCTACTGGTTGAATGATTTCTAAACAGAACAACCTTTATATGACAAACCAAGCATTCAAAGTTTTATCCTTGTTATGCATATACTTGTCTTCCACGCCTTCATCGGCTGAAGCATTACCTGACACCATCAGTTGTTGTCCTCATACGTCGTGTGTTGTTGATACCCTGGCTGGCAGCATACAACGTGTGAGCAACACGCCCATCCTTTCGTCAGAGGCTTGTGTGGATAGCGTACAATCACTTGCGGTGGACACTCTACGTCCACCCGGGAAGCGCAGGAGTTTCATACAGAGATTCCTCGACTACTTCAATGATGCCAACAAGAACAAGAATAATAAACGCTTCGATTTCAGTATTATAGGTGGCCCGCATTATAGCACAGATACAGAGCTCGGATTAGGGCTCGTAGCGGCCGGATTATATCGCACATCGCCTAACGACACCTTGTCTCCTCCGTCTAATGTGTCGCTTTTCTCCGATGTCTCTACCGTCGGCTTCTATCTTCTCGGCATACGTGGCAATCATCTAATGAAAGCTATGAGACACAGGATAGATTATAAGGTCTATTTCTATTCATTCCCGAGCGACTATTGGGGAATGGGGTACCATAGTGGGAATATTGACGAGAACAAGAGTAGTATGCATCGCTGGCAGGGACGTGTGCAGGCATCGTTTCTGACACGCATGGCAAAAAACTTCTACGTAGGTCCCATGTTCGACTTCGACTATGTCAAGGCGAGCAAAGTCTCTAACCCCGAGCTTCTTAACGGTCAGGACAAAGAGTTGCACAGCTTGGGGCTCGGATTCTCCCTTGTGTATGACTCGCGCGATACATACACCAATGCCCACCGTGGCGTGTATCTTAACATAGAGCAGATGTTCATGCCAAAATTCCTCGACAACAAGTATGACGTGGCATCAACCACATTCAACCTCTCGGGCTACCGTATGGTGTGGAAAGGATGTGTCCTTGCCGCTGATTTAAGGGGAATGTTCAATTTTGGGAATCCGTCGTGGGCCATGATGGCACTCCTCGGCAGTTCAAATTCCATGCGCGGATACTACGAGGGACGTTACAGGGACAAGCATAAGATAGAGACAACAATAGAGCTGAGACAGCATGTGTGGAAACGCAATGGTATTGTCTTATGGGTTGGCGCGGGCACTGTGTTCCCCAAATTCAGCAAGCTCGATATTGACCATGTGCTCCCTAATTATGGATTTGGTTACCGCTGGGAGTTCAAGAAGAATGTCAACGTGCGCCTTGATTATGGATTCGGAAAGAAAGGTCAGAGCGGATTCCTGTTCAACATTAATGAAGCATTCTGATTCTCATGACGGTTTGAGCTTATTCTCAATCTTTTCTTGATATTTTATATCTACTTGATTTGTTCTGAAATAAATAAGACTGATATGGCACATAAAAAATCATGCTATATACTCATGGCAGCCTTGCTTGCCTCTCTTGCCATTCCCAATATCGCCCTCGTTATTACTGAACGTCAGGCATTTCTTGCGGCCGTATGCAATCTGTTGCTGCCTATGGGGTTATATGCTCTTGCCTCATCATTCTCTCGAAACCCAGGCAAGACAGTATGGCTGATGTTCCCATTTATTTTCCTCGCAGCGTTTCAGATTGTGCTGACATATCTTTTCGGACGTTCCATAATCGGTGTCGATATGTTCCTGAACCTCCTTACGACAAATCCAGACGAGGTAGGTGAGATGCTTGGTGGCATCATTTACGGTGTGCTGCTTGTCGTGGTTATATATATCCCTGTCCTTGTGTGGGCCTGTATAGCCTTAAAGAGAAAGCTAAGGCTGGATGAGAGGTGGCTGTCAGGACAGCGTAAGGTCGCTTACGTCATGCTCTCTTGTGGCATAGCATCGTATGCCGGTTCTCTTTTCACATATTCTCCCGTTGTTGTTAAAGACGACATATTCCCCGCCAATGTCATATACAATGTTGGTCTGGCGTGTGAGCGTATGTATAAGAGCGCACGTTATGATGAGTTGTCCCGAGATTTCATCTTCAATGCGAGACGTGTCGCCTGTCATGATGCGGATGGCTCTACAGTCGTAGTCTTCGTGATAGGCGAGACAGCACGCGTCTCAAATTTCTCCATCATGGGATATCAGCGTAATACGACTCCTAACCTCAGATCCATGTCCGGGCTGCTGTCATTCCGTGACGCCATGTCAGAGTCGAATACGACGCACAAGAGTGTCCCAATGCTTCTCTCTGCGGTCGATGCCAGAAACTTCGATGATATTTACAATCAGAAAAGCATCATAACGGCATTCAAGGAGGCTGGATTCAAGACCGCTTTTTTCTCAAACCAAGAGCAGAACCGCTCGTTTATCGAGTTCTTCGGGAATGAGGCTGACACATGTTGCTATATAAAGGACCCGAAGATGAAAGGCAAGAAGCCGTACGACATAGAGCTTGTAAAATGCCTTGAGCGATATCTTGCAGATAATAAAGGAGACTTGTTTGTCGTCTTACACACCTACGGCTCACACTTCAATTATAGTGACCGCTATCCATCGACATTCAGGCGTTTTCAGCCAGATGATATCCCTGCCGCCACGGCAAAGTACCGTGACAGGCTTGTTAATGCCTATGACAATACAATACTCTATACCGACTTCCTGCTAAAAACTGTAACAGGACTGGCCGCACGTGACGGCAACAAGGCTGTCGTGCTATACACGTCAGACCATGGCGAGGAACTCTTTGATGATGGCAAACATTTCATGCATGCCTCACCAATACCGTCTCCCAACCAGCTGCGTGTGCCATTGCTCGTATGGACTTCGCCCTCATATGCTGATTCTCACCGTTCTGTTCTCTCTGCTTTGTCGCGTAATATCTCAAAGCGAGTCTCTATTAGTCGTAGCGTCTTCCATACACTTATACAAATGGCTGATATCCAGACTCCTGTTTTGGACAGACAATCCTCCTTGGCCGACACCCTCTTCCACGAGACGGAGCGGATTTATGTGACAGACAGGAATACTCCTGTCAGCCTGTCACGCATTATGGAATAATGCTCAGGATGCTCCTTGTTTACGTGCTTTAATGGCTAATATACTTGCTTCCTCAACCATTCGTCCAATGTCATGTCTATCGTATCACTATCTCCCGGGTGATGCAGTAGAATAATGTGCCATATCCCTTAACCCAAGTTTGATACCCCCAAATTATTTTCAACGATTTTTGTCCCATTTG
>JBJEAW010000125.1:0-11065 GCA_051869435.1 Prevotella sp.
CGAGATGATTTCGTTTGAAAAAGCCCATAAAATGGCAAGTGGGAAACTTTAGTTAGTTTATTGGTAGAAAAGTTGGATGTCAGATATGCAGCAGGTGTGTGGCGGTATTCCCGCCTCACACCTGCTGTTTATGTGGGTTACATTGTCACGACGATCTCGTGCTTGCCCGGGGTGGCCTTGATGGTGTTGCCCTCGATGGCCACACCATCGACAGTCACTGACCTGACGCCCTTCTGCCGGCCGTCAGGATTGAGCACAGTGATGTGCATCTCCGTGTCGCGCAGCTTGCGTGTCACGCTGTATTCGCGCATGGTCTCTGGTATGCAAGGGTCTATCTCTATGCCGTCGTAAGTGGGTTTGATGCCGAGGATGTACTGGGTTATGGTTATCCAGTTCCACGCCGCGGTGCCTGTGAGCCATGAGTTCTTCCCCTCGCCCGGTACGGCCGCGTCCTTGCCTGCCACCATCTGACAATAGACGTAAGGCTCTACCTTGTGCAGACGCTGGTCTTCTATCCATGCGGGGCATATCTTCGTGTAGTGGTCCCAGGCATCATTGCCTCGCCCGGCCACGGTCTCCCCGATGATGACCCACGGGTTGTTGTGGCAGAATATGCCGGCGTTCTCCTTGTATCCGGCGGGGTATGACGATATCTCTCCCATCTCCACGTGGTATATGGTGAATGCCGGATTGTTCAGAACCATGCCATACGGCGAGTCGAGCAGGCGTTTGCATGAGTCGAGAGCCTTCTCGGGCATTCCCTCGTCGGCACCGATGGCGGCCATGGTGCAGAAGCCCTGTGACTCGATGAATATCTTTCCCTCCTCGTTCTCGTCAGAGCCTATCTTGTTCCCATAGAAGTCATAGGCGCGGAGATACCACTCTCCGTCCCATCCATGCTTCTTCACCGCCTCTACCATAGCCTCCACACACTGCTCTGCGCGGGCTGCCTCGGTGTCGAGCGAGCCTCTCTGGCGGCACAGCTCAACATACTGGCGGCCGCAGAATACGAACAGTCCGGCTATCATAAGCGACTCGGCCTTCGAGCCTTCTGTCTGGTTCTCGGTGGTCTGGAACGACTCGTTGGGGTCCCATGAGAAGCAGTTGAGATTAAGACAGTCGTTCCAGTCGGCACGTCCGATGAGAGGAAGCGCGTGAGGACCGAGATTCTCCACGACATGGTTGAACGAGATACGGAGATGTTCCATGAGTGTCACCTCTGTCCCCGGCTCATTGTCCCATGGCACCATCTCGTCGAGGATGGACATGTCGCCAGTCTCCTTGATATAGGCCACGGTGCCGAAGATGAGCCACATAGGGTCGTCGTTGAATCCGCCGCCGATGTCGTTGTTGCCGCGTTTCGTGAGAGGCTGGTACTGGTGGTAGCACCCTCCGTCAGGGAACTGGGTCGAGGCGATGTCGATGATGCGCTGGCGCGCGCGCTCCGGAACCTGATGGACAAAGCCCACGAGGTCCTGGTTGGAATCGCGGAATCCCATGCCACGGCCCACACCGCTCTCAAAGAACGAGGCCGAGCGGGAGAAGCAGAACGTTATCATACACTGGTATTGGTTCCAGATATTCACCATACGGTCGAGACGCTCGTCGCCCGACTGGACGTGGAAGCTGCCGAGGAGGCGGTCCCACATGGCACAAAGCTCGTTGAAAGCCTCGTCAACGGCCTCCACGGTCGAGAAGCGCTGGATGACTGACTGCGCCTTGCGCTTGTTGAGGATGGTGACGTCTGAGGCCTGTGATGTTATCAGCTCGCCGCGGCGTTTGCGCTCTATCTCCGCCTCGTCAAACTTCTCTTCCTGTGCGTTCTCTGCATAGCCGAGGACAAAGATGAGGTCGCGGCTCTCGCCAGGCTGTAGCGTCACCTCGACATAATGCGATGCGATGGGGCTCCATCCGTGGGCGAGGGAGTTGGCAGGGCGGCCCTCCATGACACACTGTGGCACTGAGAACTCGTTGTAGAGGCCCACGAATCTCTCGCGGTCGGTGTCATATCCGTCAACAGGAGAGTTCGTGAGGCTGTAGTATGCGTAGTGGTTGCGGCGCTCCTTGTACTCTGTCTTGTGGTATATGGTAGAGCCGTCAATCTCCACCTCGCCTGTTGACCAGTTGCGCTGGAAGTTCTCCATATCTGTCGCAGCGTTCCACAGACACCACTCTGCCAGCGAGAAGAGCTTCAGCGTGCGGGTCTCACGGGTGGTGTTGGTGAGTGTCAGCTTCTGCACCTCGGCCCATGTGTGGAGCGGCACGAAGAAGAGGACGGAACACTCTATACCATCCTTACGGCCTGTGATGCGTGTGTAGTTCATGCCGTGGCGGCACTCATACGCGTCGAGAGGTGTCTTGCATGGCTTCCATCCGGGATTCCACACGGTGCCGTTGTCGTTGATGTAGAAGTATCTGCCGCCATTGTCCATCGGCACGCCGTTATATCGGTAGCGTGTTATGCGGCGGAACTTGGCGTCCTTATAGAAGTCATATCCTCCGGCTGTATTGCTTATAAGGCCGAAGAAATCCTCGTTGCCGAGATAGTTGATCCATGGGAATGGAGTGGCAGGGTCTGTGATGACGTACTCGCGGTTGATGTCGTCAAAGTGTCCGTAGGTCTTCATGCTTGTCTTGTTGTCTTGGGTTGTGTCTATGTGGAGATTGTTGTTTATGGGGTAATGACGGCGTGTAGGGCTGCTGTCTTGCCGCCGTCTGTCGTGCCATCACTTGCCGACACCGAGATGTCTGAGCAGATATGCCTGCCACTCGTCCCACTGCTCCTGATACCAGAAATGGGCTGTCTGCTGGTAAAGGGACAGGGTTTTCTCGCCTCCTGCCACGTTATATGTGGCGTAGGCTGTTGTAGGAGGCACGACATTGTCGTTGTACCCGAAGCTGTAATAGCCTGGCACAATGATGCGGCGTGCGAAGTTTACGCCGTCATAGTATCTCGCCTCGCTGACCATGCGCTGGTCGATGTCTGTCCGTGGCTGCTGTCTCTGCTCGTCATAGTAGTAGTGTGGCCATCCGCATGCCTGCTTGTGGAGCGCCGCCTCATAGTCGCACATGGCGGCATGGATAGGGGCGTAGCATGTCACACGCTTGTCGAGGGCTGTCGTGGCGATAGTGAGGAATCCCCCCTGCGACGAGCCTGTGACACCCAGGTTCTTGCCGTCCCACGCCGCTGTGAGTGCCGGTATCGCGGCGAGATGCTCAATGAAGTCGATGCTGCGTATGCAGCCTGTCACGACGTGGCGGTAGTAGTTGCGGTAGCGGTCGGCAGTGGCATTGTGCCAGTAGTCGGCCAGTGGGCCGGCGAAAAGGTCGTCGTAGTATTTCTGTGGGTTAGTGACGGGGATGGCGTGTATGCCTATCTCGAGCACTATGACCCCCTTGCGTGCTGTCCACTCGTCGCCCTGATATGGGCGCACACCCGCTCCAGGCACTCTCAGCAGTGCCGGATAGCGGCCTGCCTTGGCAGGGACATTGAGTATGCCATATACACGGCGGCCCCAGCGGTCGTTCTGGAAGGAGACGTGATAGGTCAGCACATCGGCTGTCGAACGCTCAGGCAGAAACTCCAGATGAGGCATAAGCTCTGTCTTGCGAGCCTCGGCTATGGTCTGTGTCCAGAAAGCGTCGAAGTCTTTCGGACACTGTGCCGTCGGCTGGATCTTCTCAGGAGAGAACGCTGCCGAGCACCATGCCTCGTAGTCTTTGCCGCCAACATGGGCCACGGCGCGCAGCTTCAGGAATCCCGGACGCTTCATCGTGCCGCTTATCGTTGTGGTGCCTTTCTTCAGGACGATATCCTTCTTCACTTCCGGGTACATCTCCGGCCCCAGCTCATAGCTGACAGAGGCGTCGTCGAGCAGTGTGCCTGACTTGAGCACACTGACGGTGAATGTCGCTTTCTCGCCTGTGCGGTATGTCCAGTCCTTATGGTCGGGGGTGACGGTCACGGTGATGTTCGTGCCGCGTATCTGTGCGACAGCATGGCGTGGCACGGCTATCATGAGGGCCACGCAGAGAATGAGGTATTGTAGCTTGTTTCTCATCGCGTTATGGTTAGGTTTCTTTGGTTGGTGTTATGGTGGGTTGTGTTATTTCGCTTTGCCAGGTTCTTTGGGCCATTTTGCCAGGTCTTTGGCGAACCGCCTTATTATCTTCACTGTCGAGCGGTCTTTCCAGAAGACAGAGTTCAGGCCCTGCTCCTCCTGTGCGGGGTCGCAGACATAGTCGTCCCAGCGCTGCCAGATGGTGTGTCTCACATCGGCGCGGCCACCCCATCCCCAGAAGTTGCAGCCGGCTATCATGCCGCTGTCGCGTATGATGGAGAAGACGTAGCTGTAGTAATGGTCACGTCCTGTTGTCGGCGAGCCGGCGTCAAAGCGGAAACGGTCACGCGGATAGCCGAATTCCTCAAGCACGACGGGTCTCCGGCGGAATGCCTTGCCGTCGCTCGCGCGGGGCGTGTTGAGCGTGTTGTATGCCTCGGTTATGTATGCGAGGGTGGAGTCGCAGGCCGCATTGACGTTGAGGCTGATGAGGTCGGGCTTGCCGGGAGGGATGGTCTTATCGACATCATAGTTCTGGTCGAACTTGCCTATCCATCCCCAGTTGTTAGGCCATATATGTATGCAGGCATAGTCTATCGCGGGGAGGGTGTGTATCTCGCGGAACAGCTCTATGCTCTCCTCACATCCGTGCTTGCCCTCTGAGCCTGTCGTGACGAGATGGTTAGGGTCGAGGCTCTTTATCATTCTCGACTGGCTGTCAATCCATTCGACGAACTTCTCCCTATGCAACTTGTCGTTAATGAAGCATCTCGGCTCGTTGGCTATCTCCCATGCCATGATGGCGGGGCTGTCTTTGTATGGCCGGCCTGTCACGGTGTTGACGCGCGTGACGATATTCCTCACGTGCTGTGCCGCCAGCTCTTTCGCCTTGTCGCTGAGGATGAAGTTGGCCGCATACTGCATATACTCCCACCATCCGTCTATCGTCGGGACGGGTGTCTGGCTGAAGTGGCGTTTCCCCTTGCCGTCAGAGCGGTCAACAGAGGCCTCGAAGCCTATCCAGTCGAGGTATGCCCCGTAGCCTCCCGACCATTCCCACGCGTTGTTGAAGTACAGCACAGCCTTCATCTCACGCCGCTCCAGCTCGGCGAGGAGGCGGTCAAGCCCTACGAGCAGCGTGTCGTTATACACTCCCGGCTGTGTCTGCAGCTTCGGCGCTATGTGCGATGGTATGGAGTCTCGTCCGTCTCCTCCGACAAGCACCCTGACATTGTCGATGCCTATCTTCCGCATGTCGTCAAGCTCACGTATGAGGCGTGCCATGTTGCCCCCTTGTCCGTCGCTGGCGAGGATGGCGCCATACCACATGTTTGTGCCGACATAACGGTATTCCTTATGCCCCAGGTAGAAGCGTCCGTCGCGCACAGTGACAAAGTCACCGGCTGTGTCTCCTGTGGCGGAGAACGCCTGTGTGGTGGCGAGGATTGATATGATGGTGAGAATAAGTCTTAGTTTCATTGCGTGTTGGTGGTGTTCGTCTCGCGCTCCCGTGGCTCACATGTGTGGCTACGGGGCGTGATGTGGGTTGTTTGATGATAGGCCGTTATGGCGCTGTTGTCAGAATATAGCCTCGAAAGGCACTACGGGCAGTCCGCGGCTGTTGTGCAGCGTGCCTATCGCGAAGTTCTTGTAACAGTATCTCACGCCTGTTATCTTCTTCGCCTCAGGACATGCGAGGGAGAGGAAACATCCCTGACGCTTCACATTCTGCCATGCCGACGACGACCATACTACGGCCTTGTGCCATACCCCGGCCTCGTCTCTCGCCTCGAAGCCCTCTATGCCTGCCATGCGGTCAAAGCCGTCGGTGGAGTTGGTGAAGTACAGGTGGAGCACCTTGCCCTTGGCGTTGGGGTTCTTCTCTACCGCTGTTCCGGCTATGACCTCCATATCGCCTTGTGTCGCGTCGGTCTCTTCCATGTACTCGTATTCAGGGGCTTCGGCACCTATTCCCTCACAGCCATAGTCGCGTGTGAGGGCGAGGTATGCGAGGCGTTGGCCTATCTCGCGCTTCTTGCATCCGTGTATCTGGTCTATCTCGTGGGTGTAGAAGAGGTCGGTGGTCGATACGCATCCCGAATGCTCCAGCTCGTGTGCTATGCGGTGTTGTGCCGCGCGGAACTTCGGTGCGGCATCGCCGTCAGGGTCGCCGTAGCGGTAAGGTGGCAGCTCGACGGTGTATATCGGGAGCTTGTCTCCCGGCTGTCGCCACATCTTGCGCCACAGGCGTGTCATGGTCTTGAAGCGGTCTATGTACTCCATCTCCCGCCCTACGTTCGACTCACCCTGGTTCCAGAGGAATCCACGTATGGTGTATCCGGCGAGCGGAGCGAGCATACCGTTGAACATGACCATCTTCTGGTGGTAGTCGGCGTCGTCGATCGGGGTCAGTCCGTCAGGGTATGTGAGGAGCGTGTCCTTAGGGAGCCATCCCTCGACACACGAGCCTCCCCACGAGCAGTTGATGATGCCGACAGGCACATCGAGCACCTCGTGGACAGTCTCGGCGAAGTAGTAGCCGCACGCGCTGAAGCGTCCCGCTGTCTTTGGTGTCGTCTTCTCCCATGCGCCCGCCACCTTCTTCTGTGGTGTCTCGGCGCCGCGCTTCTCTATTGTCGCCACACGTATGGCGTCGGCATAGCGTCCGCAGCGGGCTATGGTCTCATTGGCTCCCTCGACAGGACAGTTCCAGAAGCCGCCGAGCGGCATCTCCATGTTCGACTGTCCCGAGCAGAACCATACCTCTCCGACGAGTATGCTGCTGAGTGTCTTCTCCTCAATGGGCTGCTGGTTCTTGTCCGGACGCTTGTCGTATTCTCTCAGTGTTATGGTGTGCTGGGTGTAGCTTGCCTCTGGCGTCGGTATCTGTAGCGTCCATGAGCCGTCTTTCCCTACGGCTGCTGTGACGGGTGTGTTGTCCCATGACGCTGTGGCTGTGATGTAGTGACCCTTTGCGGCCCATCCCCACAGGCGTGCCTTGTTCTGCTGCTGGACAATCATGTTGTCGCCGATGATGTCAGGCAGCTCGATGGCTTTTGCCGACAGTATGGCGAGCGAAACGAGTAATAATGACAGGATTCTTCGCATAGTTATGATGTGTAAAAGATAGTTAGTGACAGATTCCAACCTATATGGTTGAAATACTGTAAGTATAGGTCGAATAATTTTCTGCAAAGTTATCGTGTTTCAGAATAAGAGGATTGCACTTTTTTGACATATAATTATATTTTGTCTATTATAATCAATAAAATGCTAATATGTGGCGGTTTATATGCTCATATCTGTCACGTTGCGTCATTGCTTTGTGCCAGTCAGTATCTTTTCAGCCTCTGACGGCATTCCGTATTATTATATAAGTATGTCCTGAACAATATGAATGGGCTGCGAAGAGCCACACCTCCGGCCGGAAAGCGGGTAGGGAAAGTGTCATGTAAGGTTATTTCCTTGACTTTAAAGCTATTTAATAAAATTTTTTTGGAGATAGCACATAATAAGGTTAACTTTGCAGACAAATACCACAAGCCGCTATCTCCCAGCCTCATATTGAGCCACTCATGGCCCGCCCCGCAGGCCGGCAGAAGTGTGAAGAGACTGTGAAGCGGCAGACATTTAATAACCGCAAACCCTTTTATTATTATGAGATGCCTTCTCCTCATAGCCCATTTCCTTTTCATCGGCATAGCAGTGTCGGTGGGCTATAATAGTGTGTCGGAGGAGAAGGTGACAGGCTTCATCGTGGCAGAGGGTTATGAGGACCTTCTTACTGATGGCAGCGACGATGGCGACAGCAAGGCTTATGGGGCAGACGACCCCACGACATGCCATGCCGCTCTGACCGGCGAGCAGCCCCGTATGCCCGAGACATCGCCCGCAAGGCGCACCATCACCACCAGCGCACAGCAGCAGCGCACAGGCCAAACTGCACGGCACACTCCTTATCTGCCAGCAGCCCTCACGCCGTCACTCCCGACAGCAGGGGCTCTCTTGTCATGCCACACCTCCTGGCATGGTATCTCTCTGACACCACACCCGTGGGCCAGAGCGTGCGATTATTATGTATTCGCACTACGCCGGCTACTGATTTGATTCTTTTCTCCCCCTCCGTTTTTTTTCTTATGCAGAGCTTTGGCTGCAAGGACACGCCGTCCTTACAGTCCGTCTCAGCATATCCCTATGCCATGTCATGAGCCTGCTGTCAGGCTCCGAGACATAGCCCATGGCGTCATGACCATATCACGATGGGCACGACAGGCCATGCCATATCCACCTAAACATATATTATAACCATAAAAAAGAATCAAGAATATGGACACTGTATATACAGACAACATGACTATAAAGACCATGCCATCGCTCACCCCCGCCTATCTCTACGACCATTGTGGATGCCGCCTGAAGCGCAGTCTTCCACGCATCATCCTCGGCCTCGTGCTCATCCTGCTGGGCATGATAGCCCTCCTCGCCCCCTCGACATTCGGCGCTGACGAGACAAACGCCGCCGTGGGACTCATGACGGCGGGTGTCGTGGCTCTCATCGTGGGCATATACTTCGCCCTCTTCAAGAACAAGAGCTGGATTTATGAGCCTACGGGCAGCCACGTCTCACACAGCTCCATGTACTTCTCCGGCGCCGACAAGGAGCGTGCCTGCCACTTCGTTGACACAGCACAGACAACGGACATGCCACCCTTCCGCCATCAGGGGAAACTGATGCTCGATGTCTTCTCCTCGGCCGATGACAGCATGGTATGTATGCAGCTGTGCGAGTATTCTAACTTCAACTATGAGCCTGTCACCTCTCCACGTGTCGTGACGGGAGAGCAGGCGTCTGTCCTCGGCCGCAAACTGAGGGAGGAGGAGACTGCCTGACACACCACTGTCCATGGCTATACCCTCCGGGACAGGTTGTCGCCCCATTGGGCGTAGCCTGCCAGTAGGGTGATAACGGGCTGTCAGCTCCTTGGCGACAGTCCGCCTGCAATACGATACCGGGACTTACACGTCCAATATTTATCCCCCACATCGCCTTATGACAATAACCCTCATCACGCTCATCCTCTGTGTCGCCGGCTTCATCATAGGCCGTCCGCGCGCCGATATAGTGGCCCTCACGGCCCTCACCTCGCTTGTCGTCACAGGCATCCTGACGCCTGAGGAGGCGCTGTCCGGCTTCTCCAGTCCTGTCGTTGTCATGATGGCCGGCCTTTTTGTCGTCGGCAGCGCCATCCTCCAGACAGGCATCGCCAAGGCCGCCAGCCGCCGCATACTGCGCCTGTCGCGTGGCCGTGAGACGCTGACACTCGTGCTCATGGTCATCGTCACGGCCGCCATAGGCGCGTTCGTGAGCAATACAGGCACCGTGGCCCTCATGATGCCCATAGCCATCGCCATAGCGAGAGAGGCGGGGCGGTCGCCCTCGCGGGTGCTCATGCCGATAGCCTTCGCGAGCAGCATAGGAGGCATGATGACACTCATAGGCACACCGCCCAATATGGTCATCGACGAGACGCTTGTCACTCATGGCCATGAGCCGTTGGGGTTCTTCACCTTCCTCCCTCTCGGCATGATATGCCTCGCCATAGGCCTGGCCGTCATGATACCCCTCAGCCGCCGCCTCGTCAGGGGCGACGGCAAGGCCGGGGGCGGAGCGAACGAGAAATCGGCTGAGAGCCTCGCGGCGGAATACAGCATAGGGAAGGGCGTGGAGGCGTACAGCGTGGGGCGTGACAGCCTCCTGGCGGGCAAGACCGTCAGCGAGACAGACATACGGCGGCGGTATGGGGTGAGCATCCTTGAGATACGCCACAGGCGCCAGGCGGGGCGCTTCCTGACAGGAGAGAGCCGCCAGTCGATGCCCATGCAGGACAGGGTCATACAGGCATCCGACCTCTTGTACCTGCAGGGAGACAAGGAGATGATAGAGCGGATGGCCCGGGAGACGGGCCTGAGGAAGCGCAAAGGGGCTCCCATGGTGGGATTCTACGATATCGGCATAGCGGAGATTGTCGTGCTGCCCGGCTCACGCCTTGTGGGCCAGAGGCTCAGGGACTCAGGGCTGAGAGAGCGTTACAGGGTCAGTGTGCTCGCCCTGAAGCGCAACAAGGAGGTGCCGAAGGAGTGTCTCGCCGACGAGAAGCTGAAGGCCGGAGACACGCTGCTCGTGCAGGGAACGTGGGACGATATCTCCCTCATGGGCGGCGACAATGCCTCTGACTGGGTGCTGCTCGGACAACCGCGCGAGATGGCCGAGAGGGTCATCCTCGACTATAAATGGCCCGTGGCGGCGGCGATAATGGTGGCTATGGTTGTCGCCATGGTGGCTGGCAGCGGCTTCCTGCCACCCGTTGCCGCTGTCATGGTGGCGGCGCTGCTGATGGTCATGACAGGCTGTCTGCGCAGTGTCGGGGCGGCATACAAGACGGTCAACTGGGAGAGCATAGTGCTCATAGCGGCCATGATGCCCATGGCGACGGCGTTGGAGAAGACGGGGCTGTCAGGCTGGACAAGCCAGTGGCTCGTCACGACGCTCGGCGGTTACGGCCCTGTGGTCCTGCTCTGTGGCGTCTATCTCACGACAACGCTGCTGACATTCTTCATGAGCAATACGGCCACGGCCGTCCTCATGTCGCCCATCGCCATGAGTGTGGCCCTCGGGGCGGGAGCCAGTCCGCTGCCGTTCCTCTTCGCCGTCACCCTCGGCGCGAGCATGTGTTTCGCCTCGCCATTCTCCACGCCGCCCAACGCCCTCGTCATGCAGCCCGGAGGATATACCTTCGCCGACTATCTGCGTGTGGGTCTCCCGCTGCAGATAGCCATATTCCTGGTCATGGCCCTGGTGCTGCCTGTCCTGTTCCCGTTCTGACAGATGCGGGACGGCAGATTGGTAATCTGATTCTAACATCATGGTAAATCTTTTTCGACCTGTACGTGTGAAATCGGCCAGCAACCATCGGCTAAGCCTGATTTCAACCGTACAGGTCGAA
>JBJEAW010000126.1:0-11019 GCA_051869435.1 Prevotella sp.
AGAAGGTGGTCATCTTCAGCGAGTGGGAACGCATGGCACGCCTCGTGGCCATAGAGCTTGAGAAGCGCGGCATACGTTACGAGTATCTCAACGGAAGCATATCAGCCAAGCAGCGCGGACAGCTCGTGGAGTATTTCACCACTCTGCCTGAGAGCCGTGTGTTTATCTCTACCGATGCCGGTTCTACCGGCCTGAACCTCCAGGTGGCGAGCATACTTATCAATCTCGACCTGCCGTGGAACCCTGCCGTGCTCGAGCAGAGGATAGCGCGCATATACCGGCTGGGACAGGAGAGACCGGTGCAGATAATGAACCTTGTATCGAAAGACTCCATCGAGGAGGGCATGATTGCCAAACTGAGATTCAAGACATCCATGTTTGAGGGCGTACTCGATGGAGGCGACGATACTGTCTTTGTGAGCGAAGACAAGTTCAAGAAGTTTATGTCTGACTTGTCATGTGTCATGGATGAAACGCCTGAGCCGCCTGTCGTCGAGTATGTTGATGACGACACAGAGGAGACGGCCGCTGAGACTGTTGAGCATGAAACGCCAGCGGAGCGGCAGGAGACAGGACAGGCGCCCGGGGATGAGAGCCGCCACGGCGCTTCAGACGGTGTCGCGGAAGAGATTGCCACGGGCATGGAGACACGTATCATTGAGCCCCGCAACGTCTCTGGTAATGATGCCCAGCCAGCTCCATCGGCCAACAGGCATACTTCCTCCCCGCCCAATAACCCCAGGCAGCTTGTCAGCCAGGGTGTATCGTTCCTCACAGGTCTGGCAGAGACTCTCAAGTCAGAGGAGGCAACCCGCCAGCTCGTGGACAGCATAGTCGAGGTGGACGATAACACCGGCGAGGTGAACGTGAAGATTCCTGTGGCAAGCAAGGAGACTGTCTTGCAGCTCTTCTCGTTGCTCGGGAAACTGATGTGAGAGACCAGTGAAACTGATGTGAGAGGCTCGGAGGTGTCAGGGAGAACGTCAATGACTGGCGGCATGAGCTTCCGGCATAGCCGCATGGCGCGCTACACATCGTGACTTTGCCCACACTTGATGTGACGCATAGGCGAGCCTGTACGAATATAAAACGGTTTGAACGCATAATTAATAGAAAGATAACTAACAGATTCATTCTTATGACAAAGAAAACATTCCTATTCCCCCTCCTGCTTGTCGCGCTTCTCGTCAGCAGCTGTGGCACATCATCCACTGTCCCCATCACCGGACGCAAGCAGAATATCCTCGTCAGCGACGAGCAGATACTCAGTCTCAGCAACCAGCAGTATCAGGAGTACATGAAGACAGCCAAGGCATCGGCCAATGCCACCAACACAGCCATGGTGAAGCGTGTCGGGCAGAATATCGCCAACGCCGTCGTGGCCTATCTGAAACAGCAGGGCCTCGCCTCTGAGGTCGCCCAGTACAAATGGGAGTTCAACCTCGTGCAGGACAAGAGCGTCAACGCCTTCTGTATGCCAGGCGGCAAGATTGTCGTATATGAGGGCCTCCTGCCTGTCACAAAGGATGAGGCGTCGCTCGCCATCGTTGTAGGCCATGAGGTGGCCCACGCCGTGGCGAAACACTCGGCAGAGCGCATGAGCAACGAGCTGCGCAAACAATATGGCACACAGCTCCTCGGCTCTGTCCTGCAAGGCAGTGGCGCCAGCGCAAACCTACAGCAGATAAGCGCGACAGTATTCGGCATCGGCTCACAGCTCGGTGGCGCCGCCTACTCACGCAAGCAGGAGAATGAGGCCGACCACCTCGGACTTATCTTCGCCGCCATGGCCGGCTACGACCCTAACACCGCCGTGACATTCTGGCAGCGCATGGCACAGGCGTCGAACAGCTCTTACACCATACTCAGCGACCACCCGAGCGACGGCAGCCGCATAAAGAACATCCAGGGATGGATGGCCGAGGCACTCACATACTACAAGAAGCCGGCGACAAAGACAACAACGGCAGCGTCAAAGACAACAACAAAGAAAACCACCACTACCACAAAGCGTAAGTGACCTCACGAGCCGTTCTTGGCTCGTGCACCAATATCCTTCCATGCGTGGGCAGACAAAGAGAAAAGGCATGAGAGACTGAGCGACAAGCCTTTTGGAGCCTCGGAATGTAAAAAAGACGCCGAATTATTTCAGTATATGAAAAAAAAACATTAATTTTGCACCCTTGAAAAGACCAGAACAGTTTCATAGCACATATAATGACACAATATAAACGCACCACCGTGACCGCCGCACTACCATACGCAAACGGCGGAGTACACATAGGACATCTTGCCGGAGTATACATCCCGGCTGACATATACGTCAGATACCTGCGCCTTAAAGGTGAGGATGTCATCTTCATAGGAGGCTCTGACGAGCACGGTGTGCCTGTCACTATACGCGCAAAGAAAGAGGGCATCACGACACAGGAGGTCGTTGACAGATACCATAACCTCATAAAGAAATCGTTCGAGGACTTCGGCATATCGTTCGATGTCTATAGCCGCACAACATCCGCTATACACCATAAGTTCGCCTCTGACTTCTTCCGCAAGCTCTACGACGACGGCAAGCTCGAGGAGATAACAGAAGAGCAGTACTGCGACGAGGTGACAGGCGAGTTCCTTACCGACCGTAACATCGTCGGCACATGCCCACGGTGTGGAGCAGAGGGAGCATACGGCGACCAGTGTGAGAAATGCGGAGCGACACTCTCGCCCGACGAGCTCATCAACCCTACCAACAAGAACAACCCCGGCCACGGCCTCGTGAAACGCCCCACAAAGAACTGGTATCTCCCTCTCGGCGAGTATCAGGAGTGGCTGAAGCAGTGGATTCTCGAAGACCATAAGGAGTGGCGCTCAAATGTCTATGGGCAGTGCAAGTCATGGCTCGACATGGACCTCCAGCCACGTGCCATGACACGCGACCTCGAATGGGGCATACCCGTGCCCGTGGAGGGAGCGGAAAGAAAGGTGCTCTACGTATGGTTTGACGCCCCCATAGGATATATCTCCAACACGAAAGAGCTCTGCGACGCACACCCCGAGCGCTTCGGCAACTGGGAGAAATGGTGGAAAGACCCTGAGACAAAGCTCGTCCATTTCATCGGAAAGGACAACATCGTCTTCCACTGCATCATCTTCCCCGTCATGATGAAAGCCCACGGTGGCTACATCATGCCCGACAACGTGCCCGCAAACGAGTTCCTAAACCTTGAGAACGACAAGATATCAACATCACGCAACTGGGCCGTATGGCTGCATGAGTATCTCGTCGATATGCCAGGCAAGCAGGACGTCCTGCGCTATGTCCTCACAGCCAACGCGCCAGAGACAAAGGACAACAACTTCACATGGCGCGACTATCAGGAGCGTAACAACTCTGAGCTCGTCGCCATATACGGCAACTTCGTCAACCGCGCCCTACAGCTGACAAAGAAATACTTCCAGTCTGTCGTCCCCGCTGCCGGAGAGATGCTCGATGTCGATAACCAGGCGATAGCCGAGTTCAAGGACATAAAGCAGAAAGTGGAGACACTCCTCGACCAGTACAAGTTCCGTGAGGCACAGCGCGAGGCCATGAACCTCGCACGCATAGGCAACCGCTACATCACAGAGACAGAGCCATGGAAGGTATGGAAGACCGACCCAGAGCGCGTCAAGACCATACTCCACGTCTGCCTACAGCTGACAGCCAACCTCTCCATAGCCTTCGAGCCGTTCCTCCCGTTCTCATCAGCACGCCTCAGGGAGATGCTCAGTCTCGACACATTCAGATGGGAGCAGCTCGGCACAATGGACATCCTCAAGGCCGGCCACCAGCTCGGAGAGCCCGCCCTGCTGTTCGAGAAGATCGAGGACAGCGTCATCGAGGCACAGCTCAACAAGCTCGCGGAGACAAAGAGGCAGAACGAGGCAGCCGATTACAAGCCAGAGCCTGTCAAGGAGAACATTCCTTTTGAAGACTTCGAGAAGCTTGACATACGTGTCGGACTCGTCACATCATGCGAGAAAGTGAAGAAGTCAAAGAAGCTCCTGAAGTTCCATATCGACGACGGGACACCCGACGGACGCACCATACTCTCAGGCATAGCACAGTATTATGACGACCCTCAGGTGCTTGTAGGCAAGCAGGTGCTCTTCGTCGCAAACTTCGCCCCACGCAAGATGATGGGCGAGGAGAGCCAGGGCATGATACTCTCTGCCGTAAACTATGACGGCACACTGTCTGTCACAACAACATCGGCCGATGTCAAGCCAGGCTCACAGGTGGGCTGACCCCTCCACTGTAATAGTGCCTCGTGCATTGAAGGCTCTTCGTCCATAACGTCGCGAAGACTTGCCATCACCCCACACAGACATCATCCTCCACACCATATATGGACACATACATACGGGCTCTGATAGTTCAATGGATAGAACAACTCTCTCCTAAAGAGTAGATCCGGGTTCGATTCCCGGTCGGAGTACTAAGAAAAAAGCGGAAACATAATCATCTGATACATAGACGATTATATTTCCGCTTTTTGTGTTTGTAACTATGCATTTACGAGGCCATGTGGGTCTGACAGATAATAATAATTACTATTGTTGTCCGCTAAACATAAATAAAATACATTCTTCCGTATTGGTATAATCTGCCATATACCAAGCAGCATGTACTGCCGCTGCGGCTTGACGGCAGAGAGGGATATCACTCTAACATCTCGGCGATCTTGTCTGCGAGTTGCTCTCCACGCATTTTCTCTGCCACTATTGTGTTTGTCTTTCCATCGACGATGAATATGGCAGGTATGGCCTTGACATTGAACGTGTCGTTGATGCCAGTCTTGTCGATGCCGTTAGGCCATGCGAGCTTTTCCTCGGCGAGGGCTTTCTTCCATGCGGCGTCGTTCTTGTCGATAGATATGGATATTATCTCGAGACCTTTGTTGCGGAACCGCTCGTATATCGCCTTGAGGTTTGGAATCTCCTTGCGGCATGGCGCACACCATGACGCCCAGAAGTCGATGATGTATGCCTTCTTCCCCTTCACAGCCTTTGAGAGCTTTGTCCGCTTGCCGTCGGCACCGATGATGTCAAAGTCAGCGGCAGCGGTGCCGGTGAGACCCTTGGGGGTTATCTGGTTTGTGAGCAGCTGTCCGTAGAAAGAATTGCGCACAGAGTCGGGGAACTGCTCCAGCTCCGCTTTCTGGTCGGGTGTGAAGTAAGAGTAGAGTGAGAGCATGGAGAATGGCCCCCACCATGTGTCCTTGTTGTCAGAGGCTATCTTCTTGTATGTCGCCTTTACATCGTCGAAGAAGAGGCGCTGCAGCTTCTGGAACTGTGGGCTGTCCTTTGTCTCCTCCATAGGCATCGTGCGGTACATGGCCTCGTAGGCTGTGTTCAGACGGTCACGGTGGGAATCTATGCGCAGGATATACTCAGCGTGGACGGGAGAGCAGAAGACTTGCTCGTCAGAATATGAGTACCACACGCCCATCTCTCCCTCGCTTCTCTTTACTGTGGCCTCTATGCGTGGTGTCTCTCCGCTGACGGTGACAATCTTGGCTATATAGCCATTACTGTCCTTCACCTTGAAGGCGTATGCTCGTGGCTCCTGGCCGACAGGGAGCGTCATTTGGCATGTGCCGTCGTGTAGGACAGCCTCTGTCACGGGTTTCTCTGTGCGGAATGTTGAGCCCAGTTCGGCTGTGATGGTTGTGCCGTCGGCAAGTCCCTGCAGCTTCAGCGTCACATTTGACTGAGCATTGGCGGGTATGGCGAATAAGGCTGCCTGAAGGATTATGGCTGAGGACAATATTTTCTTTGTCATAAGGCTTTATGTTTTGTTGCAGGTGGGAGGCCACCTGTTTTGTTTATGGGTGAGTTATGGTTGTTTATTTCGTTGCGACATATTCAATCTTTCCGCCGCCGGGATTCATTATAGCTCCGAGAGGGAACACCATTGTCCAGAGATAAGAGTCTGGGGCGAGGGTGTCTGTCTTGCCGTTGCGTGTATATGTGAGTGTGAAGGGGTACTGTCCCTCGGCGTTCAGGCGGCGTATGTCAGCGAATGGGATTATGGACCCTATGAGGTCGTTCCATTTCGTGCGGCAGATGGCAGTGATGGCCTCGGCCTTTGTCTGTGCTGTGAGCGGTGTGTAGTGTTCAGGCAGGATGCGTGTCTGTCGCACCTTGTTGAGCATGTCCATCGCCTCGTTGAGGTTTCCCTTGCGTGCGAGACACTCTGCCTTTATGAGATACTGCTCGACAGTCTTGCAGCCGCCGTAGTTGAAGTATCCGCTGAGCATAGGCTCATAATATATGTACGAGCCGCGGTCGCGCCATTTCCATGAGCTGTAGAACTTTGCGTCGCCCTCCTCCACACGTTGTGAGCGCCACTCTGGCAGCGAGACAATCTTTCCGGAATAGCTTGACGAGCCATGCTTGAAATCATAGTTCTCACAATAGTCGAGACCCATCGGTGAGGGATTGGCTATATACTGCCCCTCAGCCTCTATGCCAGCCTTGTTCTGTGCGTAGAACTGTGTCCAGTCGAAGAGCTCGGCGTTTATGCCGAGAGCCATGTCGGCGTATGTCTCCGCCTTCTCATAGTCCATCATGGTGAGATAGACACGGGCGAGGAAAGCGTAGCACGCCCCTTTGCCCGGCAGCAGGATGTTGCGCCCCATGTCGGGGAGATAGGGCAGTGCCTCGTTGATGCCGGCTATGATGTTGTCATACATCTCCCCGACAGAGATTTGTGTGTATGGCGCGTTGACCGCCGAGCTGGTGATGTATGGCACAGAGAGCTGGCTCTTGTTCGTCTCCGAGTACGCATTGGCATAGTAGTTCACAAGCTGATAGTATGCCATGGAGCGCAGGGCCTGTGCGTAGGCATAGACGGTGTGCGCCTCGGATTCTGTCCCTTCGGTGGCTGTGAGGGCATTTTCCATCACGAGGTTGCTGATGGCAATGGCAGAATAGTTCTGATAGTATGTCGTCTCGTCTGATTTGTTCCACTCGGCACGGTTGATGCTTGTGTCCCACAGGTAGTTTGCCTGGTAGAGGGGATACGAGCCGTTAAGATAGCTTGGTGTGCAGAATCTGTCACCCATGAGGTATGATGCCTGTGTGATGTCATAGCGGTGGGCGCCATACTCATAGTTGAGCATCTCTGAGAAGTCACTTAGCTTTGACGGGATGTTCTTTCCTTTAGGCTGCTCGTTGAGATAGTCTGAGCAGCTGGTGCTGGCCATGCAGAGCATGAGGCACGCTATAGGCAGCGCGCACGTCTCCATGAGCCTGCTGTATGCTGATGTGATGTGGTTCATATTTGTGTATATATATTATGATAGACGTAACTTAGAAGTTCAGATACAGCCCGAGGACGTATGTCGTGGCGTTGTAGCCTCCAAGCTGGTACTTGGCCTGGTCAGACTTGGCCCACAGGAAGGGGTTCTCCACGTTCAGCTGTATGCGCGCGCTGGTGAGGTATGCCTTGCGTACGATGTCCTTAGGCATACGGTAGGCTATGGATATGTTGCTCAGCTTGATGTGTGTGGCGTCGAGGATATTGGCCGACGAGTAGAAATATGTGCTGTATGCGCTTGTCAGCGGCATCCCCGCCTCTATGAAGCAAGCCCGCGGCACGTTTGTCGTCGCCTCGTCGCCGGGCTTCTGCCAGCGGTCGGCAATGTCTGCCCCTAGGCCTGAGAGGCTTGTCACATAGTCCCATGAGGCTGTGTATCCGTAGTTGAGGAAAGGCATGTTCGTGTTGCGCATCTTGTAGTTGCCCTGATAGGTGAAGAGGAGCGAGAGGTCGAAATCTCTCCATGTGACAGATGTCCCGAACGACCCGCTGTATGTCGGCATACTGTTGCCTATACATTTGATGGCGTCGAGGCTCGTGGGGGCGTACATTGTCTTCTCGCCATTCTCGTCATAGACGAGTGGCATACCCTCCTCGTCAAGCCCTGCCCACTCGTAGCCGTAGAGCGCGCCATACTGGTCGCCGATGGTCGGGTAGGCGTCAGGATAGTCGAGGGCGAGGAAATAGACGGGAGCCTTGACGTTGACGTATGTCACCTTGTTCTTGTTCAGCGAGAGCATCGCGTTGAGAGTCCATGTGAGGTCCCGTGTGCGCATGACATCGCCAGAGAGCGACATCTCGAAACCACGGTTGCGCATCTCGCCGTTGTTGATGGCATAGCTGCTGTAGCCATAGCCCTCGGTGGGCACGCCCTGTGTTGTGGCAAGGAGACGCTCGCCGTATTTGTTGTAATAGTCAACAGAGCCGCGCAGACGGTTCTTAAGGAGCGAGAAGTCGATGCCTATGTTTGTTGTCGTAGTCTTCTCCCATGAGAGGTCGCTGTTAGGGCGTGTGCTGACATACTGGTATGGCTCGCCGATGTTGTAGTTTGTGTTTGTGAATGTCACCATGTAGGGAGAGTAGGTGGGGTTGACATTGCCTGTGATGCCGTATGTGGCACGCACCTTCAGCATATCCACCCACTCAACAGCGTCCATGAACTTCTCGTTGCTTGCGTTCCATGACAGTCCGGCAGACCATATCGGCTTGTTCTGATACTGGTTACTCGTGCCCCAGAGGTTCGAGCGGTCCCAGCGCATGGAGAATGTGGCTGAGTAGCGTGTGTCGTACGTGTAGGCGGCATTGCCGTAGATGGAGACGTAGCGGTTCTTTGTCTCGTAGAAGTTTGAGAGGCTCTGGCTGAGCGATGCCCACGAGCCGAAGACATTCGACAGGCCCGACATCAGCTCGGCCTCATTGACAGCACCGTAGTTGAGCGTGAGGTCGTTATAGTTGTAGAATGTGTCAGAGTGCTGCTCAACCTTGTTCTCGCGCGTCTCTGTGCCCACGATGGCTGTGACGGTGTGGAGGTCGTTGATGGTATAGTCGAACGAGAGCTGCTGGCGGAAGTTGTACGATTTGCGGTACTGGTCGCGTGAGTTGAGTATGTCGCCATAGGGGATGTTGTATGTCGCCGCGCCTGTGCCGTAGGGGTCTGAGGCGAAGCTGTTGATGGTCTGGTGGGCGGCATACGAGTTTTTCTCCTGTATCTGGCGGTACTTGTTCGTGCCACGCTCATACTGGAAGCTCGCCGTGTATCTCAGCCACGGTGTCAGCTCTATGTTCAGGCGTGCGTATGTGCGCAGCGACATGGTCTTCGTGTTCGCCACGCCTTTGCCGAGATTCGCCATAGGGCAGCTGTCCTCGCTGTACAGGCCGTACATGGTGAGTGTCTCCTGCTTGGTCGATGTGTATAGCTGGGACGCCGGACGGGTGTAGTATGTGCCGTCATCATTGACAAGACGGTCGTATGGCATGATGTCAAAGCCTGTCGAGTAGGACGAGAGGGGATTGTACGTCTGCCGGTCTTCGTCGCCGAAGAGCATGTAGGCTCCTATCTCCATGTCCATCCACCTTGTCAGCTTGGTGATGTTGTTGAGGTTGATGCCAACTGACTGGTCCTTTGAGTATATGTCCTCATACGCGTTGTTCTTGTATGTGACGCTCGCCTTGAAGCTGTTCTTGCCTGTCGTCTTGGCTATGTTGAGGTTATACTGTTGCTGCAGCTCGTCGCGCTTGGCATACTCTGCCACCTGGTCGTAGTATCTGTAGCCCATCGTGGCGAGGTTGTCGAGCGTGGCGTTCATCTCGGCCTCAGTGGTGTTGCCGGCGTGATAGTTCAGTATGGCGTTGATGCCGGCGTTGGGATAGTAGTTCTCGGCGAGGGCTATCTGTGCGTAGCTCTTGGCGGCGGCGCCTTGCAGATTGGTGTTATACTGTGCCCACTCACGCTCAAGGCTCACCATGTCGGCGCTTGAGGCGAGATGGCCAGTATATAGTCCGTAGGGCTTCCATGCCAGCGAGGCTGAGAACCCGACATTGAGACGCTCAGTCTTCGAGCCTTTCTTCGTGGTGATGACGATGACACCGTTGGCAGCGCGCGCGCCGTAGATGCTGGCCGCGGCGGCATCCTTCAGCACAGTGATGTCCTGTATGTCATCCATGTTGAGGTCAGGGGCGAGCGTCGAGACATTGCCCTGCTCGTCCATGACCTGGTTCTCGACAGGGAAGCCGTCAACGACATACAGCGGCGACTTCTCTCCGTACATGGTCGAGAGGCCACGTATCTTGCCGTCATTATATCCGGCCACTCTTCCCTCAAGCACATTAGTTATGTTGTCCAGACGGCGTGACTCCAGCTCCTTCTCCGTCACCTTGGCGAAAGAGCCTGTGGCACGCTCCTTGGAGATAGTCTGGTAGCCTGTCACGATGACATCGTTGAGCATGGAGATATCGGCAGAGAGTTGGACAGTGAGCGGTCGTCCGCCCGCTATACCAACCTTCTGGCTGTTCATGCCGATGTATGACACCGTGATGTCGCCTATCGTTGACGGCAGGGTAAGCTCAAAGCGGCCGTCAGCGCCGGTCACTGTGCCGAAAGGGCTTCCAGGGACAGAGACCGACGCACCGAGCAGCGGCTCGCCCATATCGTCGAGCACAACGCCTGTGACATGACGTTCCTTGCCCGTGGCCTTCGTGCCGTTGGCGGGAGACACAGTGATGTACTTGTCCTTCACCGTGACCTGGAGCGGCTTGCCGCTGACAAGCTGCCGCACAGCCTCGGGGGCTGTCTTGTTGACAATCTTCGCGCTGACGGTATATTTGCCGACAGCGTCGTAGCTGAACAGCACCTTGTAGTTTGTCGCGCTCTCTATCTTCTTCAGCGCCACAGGCAGCGGTTCGTTGGTGAAGTCCATGCTGACCCTGGCGTTCTGGGCCGAGGCCGTGATGGCGACGAGCATAAGCATCGCCAAGGCCATCAGGCGGAGGGCTGAGGGGAATAGCTTCTGGTTCATGATCATTGGCTTAATTATTAGATTATTTATGTTTTCTGACAGTATAACGAACATCTTGCAATATGGACCCCTAACGGCGAGAGAAAAATGGAAAAAATATTTTGACCTGTACGGGTTAAAGGGTACAAATAACCATGCGTTCCAGGG
>JBJEAW010000127.1:0-10962 GCA_051869435.1 Prevotella sp.
AATAGAACCCAATCCACTTTTCTACCGTATTAACTGCAAATAATTGGTAATCAATTACTTCTAAATACAAGGGCTGTTCAGGTCTTAAAAGCATTGTGTTAAATGATAATCTTGAAACTATAGGTTGGGGTGGAGCATATATGGGTACAGAGGGAAGAGCTTTTGAAGGCTGCAAATCTTTACAATCCATAAAAATACCATCGAAGATAAAAGTAATACCATCTTATACGTTTAACGGATGTACTTCTTTAGAATATGTTGAACTTCCATTTGGATTGCAAACTATAGGTTCTAACGCTTTTAATAATACAAAAATATCAAGTATATATCTGCCAGAAAGTTTGATGTCAATAGGCGAAAGTGCTTTTAGTGGTGCTATAAACTTGCAGAATGTTATCGTGAGAAATGGTAACGTAATTGAAATAAAAGATAATACATTTAGCTATAATACATATTTAACTGGAAATCTATACGTTCCATATGGTTGCAAAGAAGCATATAAGAATTCTACATCAGGTTGGTGTAATTTTGAGTTTATTATCGAAGGCGAAATGGAAAATGATAATGCTAGTTTCTATTTCCATATAGTAACATCAACAGGTGGTATAGTTAATGTATTGGGTAGTACTCTGTCAAACACATCAATGAGTGCTACTGTCAAAGCAGGTGATGATGTTACTCTCTCATTCACTCCTGACAATGGTTATGAACTAAAGTCTTTGGAAGTAAATGGAGTTGATGTTACAAACAAGGTCGTAAATAATAGCTACACCATATCTTCTGTTAATCAGAACACATCCATTGTGGTAACGTTTGCTGCACTCCCTGTATATTTAACGATCAAGAGTGCTGATAACGGTTCCATAGCGCAGGAAGTTGAAAAAGGAAAAGTATATTCGTTTGTCATCACTCCGAACAAAGGTTGGAATATCGAAAGTGTTTCTTTCAATGGCAAAAATGTTACTTCCCAATTGGATGGAAACAAATACACCACTCAACCAATCACTTCTGATAGCGAGTTGAACATTGTTTACAAACAAGATGCGTCAAATGGTGTGAAAGCTCTATATAGTGAATGTAATATTAGGTTATCCGCTTCTTCTGGAAAACTCACGATTGAGAATTCTGGTTCAGCAACCAGCCTTTCTGTATTCACACTATCTGGTACAAAAGTCGCATCGGAATCCATAAGTACAGGTACAAACATATTAGATTTGCCTACTGATCATATATACATTGTCAAAGTTGGCAAAGACACATTTAAGGTTTCAATGTGATTTATGAAAGTTCATCCTACATTGGGATACTAATGAGACATTACATACTGTGCGTCCCAGAGGGGCAAACCGCACTTAGCCAGGAGTAAAGCGGAGTGACAACCTTGGCATTATTGGAATTGAACAATACGCCCAGCTAAAGTCAGAAGCGTAAACGTTTATTCATATATTGACGCTTCTGCCCCTGTAGGGCGTGCAGCATTCGCATAACCAACCCCAGGGCGTCGCTTCGCTTTGCCCTGGGCTAAGTGCAGGTTGCCCCTTCAGGGCGTAATGTCACTGGCTGAAAGGAGAGATAAAGGGCGGATGTATAAATTACAACCGTATGGTTGACGTATTCCTCTCCGTAATATATCACTACAGAAACCGGATGAACCAATATAATAATTGCAGTCCGCTAAATAATATATAGATGCCGAAAAGCTCATCTGTATATTATTCAGCGGACTGTTTTAATGTATATAATCTTTTATCATCCTCTTGTATTCGTCCTCAAAGTTAGGGGTCAGAATACCCTTGCCCATAGCCTCCTCTATCTGTCGTGGCGACCAGAAGCGGCCTCCGTCAAGCTCCTCGGCCGATGTGCGGATAGGGCCGTCATAGACAGTCGTGTGGACATAGACCAGCTCCAGCTCACGAGGCCCCTCAAAGACATAGTGGCCGAGTGGGGTAGGGGTGAAGTCTGTTATGCCCAGCTCCTCTCTCACCTCTCTCCTGAGGGCTTTCTCCACGCTGTCGCCCAGCTCAGGTTTGGGGCTGCCGTCAGCGTTCAGACATTCTGCATAGTCAATATGTCCGCCTACGGCCGTGTCCCATCGTCCGGGCTGTATGTCTTTCCATAACGGGCGGCGCTGTAGGAACAGCTCGCCCTTGGAGTTGAACACATGCAGATGTACCACAGGGTGGAGCACACGTGAGCCGCCATGCGCCTCACCTCTGGTTATCTTGCCTAATATCCGCCCGTCGGCGTCTGTCACTGGGAACAGCTCTTCCTTGTTGTCTGTCATAGGAGTATGTCTTTTGTAAAACAGTCAGCGAATTCCTTGTCGAGATTCCTCACCTCGTCGCGGAATATCCCGAACACGGTGGAGCCGCTGCCAGACATCAGTGCGAAGACAGCCCCCATAGCGTACAGCCTGTCCTTTATGGCGCCTATCTCAGGGTGCATGGCGAATACCGGCGCCTCGAAATCGTTCACGAGCAGTCCGCGCCATTCGCCTATGGGCCTCTTCACTATGTCGCGGCAGCAAAGCTCGGGCTTGCGTGGCGTTATCATGCCGTATGCCTTGCCTGTCGATACGGGGATGTCAGGCTTTACGAGCGCGAGGTGGTAGCCCTCCAGCTGTCGTGTCTTTCCGTCAATGGGCTGCAGTTTGTCGCCTATGCCTGTGGCGTAGGCCGGCTCAGAGGTGATGAAGAAAGCACAGTCGGCGCCCAGCATCGCGGCGTAGCGTTCCATCTCGGCTATGCCCATATTGAGCCGGAAACGCTCGTCGAGCAGGCGTATCATCGCCGCGGCGTCGCTTGAGCCCCCGCCCAGTCCGGCTTGTGAGGGAATGCGTTTTATCAGATGGGCATGTACACGTGGCAGGTCGAAATCCCTGGCTATGACGTTGTATGCGCGGCATACCAGATTCTCCTGCTCAGGACATGAGGTGTCTATTGTCTGTGATGTGCCGTAGTCGGTCTTCACGAGAAGGTCGCACGGGACATCAGAGGGGAAATCCTTATCCATAAGCTTCACGTCGAGGGCGTCAGTCAGTGGGATAGGGTAGAAGACTGTCTCTATGTCATGATATCCATCGGGCCTCCGGCTGACAACATTCAGTCCGAGGTTTATTTTGCAGCAAGGAAATGTAATCATTCTTTTATCTCCATTGTTTTTATTATTGTCGTTGTATAGTGGTTAATGGGGCGTTCAACGAAGAAGGGTCTCACAACTGTAGGCTCAGTAATCCTTTCCTGTTTCCCATTCAGTGCTTATCGGCCGCTCATCCAGTGCATATGAAGCGTCCATCCAGTAGGAATGAGCCGCTCATTGAGTGCCTTTAGTGAGAGTGAGGCTAACGGGCTTAAACACAGTGGTTTGTGTCGTGGGCGTGTGAGCCGTCATACCAACCCGAGTTATGCCACCTCTGCCCTCTGCCAACGGTGCAGGCCGGTTTGTTCCATGAGAGGGTGTCGGCCTATGCCAGACTTGGAGCCATCGTCTTGTCTTGTCTGTTGGAGAACACCATGTGGCCCCGCACACCTATTTATATATATCCCATTGTTTATTCCATGGTGGTCAACGGTTGAGGCATGGTTATCGGTGGTAATATGTTGCAAAAGTAGTGAATTATTTTTGAAGTTGCAAATAAAATGAGTATCTTTGCAACCGTTTAGCAGAAACTATCCCTAATGTCTTGCTTTATGACAGCATACGGATATAGAACATCCCTAAAGAAAAAGAAAATCCAATAAATAACGCGATGGCCGACAACAGAAATACCCAGAACAGGCGTCAGCCCCAGACTCCTATTGACAATGCATACGGACACATACCTCCACAGGCTGTAGAGATAGAGCAGGTGGTTCTCGGCGCCTTGCTTATTGACGGCGAGGCGTTCGGCGTCGTCAGCGAGATGCTCCACCCGGAGACATTCTACGACCCGCGCCACAAACACATATTCACCGCCATACAGACGCTGAACATGACCGAGCGTCCGGCGGACATTCTCACTGTGAGGGAAGAGCTGCTGAAGATGGGGAAGCTGGAGGAAGCCGGAGGGCCGCAGTATATCGTCGAGCTGTCGTCGAGAGTGTCATCGTCGGCCAGCGTGGAGTATCACAGCCGCATCCTCGCACAGAAATACATGGCGCGCCAGCTCATATCGTATGCCAGCAACATCGAGACAAAGGCTTTCGACGACACCGTAGATACCGATATACTGATGCAGGAGGCCGAGGGCGCCCTCTTCGAGTTGTCCCAGCGCAACATGAAGCAGGACTATACCCAGATAGACCCTGTCGTGCATAAGGCATACGAGATACTGCAGAAAGCGGCGGCAAACTCTGGCGGACTGACGGGCATCCCGTCAGGACTTGACGACCTCGACGCCGTCACCTCAGGCTGGCAACGCTCGGACCTCGTCATCATAGCCGGCCGCCCTGCCATGGGAAAGACATCTTATGCGCTGTCTGTGGCAAAGAATATCGCTGTGGATTATCGCATACCGATAGCCTTCTTCTCGCTCGAGATGAGCAATGTGCAGCTTGTCAACCGCCTGATATCCAATGTCTGTGAGATACCGGGCAATAAGATTCTGAACGGACAGCTGACAGAGGAAGAGTGGGCACGCCTCGACCAGAACATCCGTAAGCTCGAGGGCGCGCCGCTATATATCGACGACACGCCCGGCCTCTCTGTCTTCGAGCTGAGGACGAAGGCACGCCGACTGGTGAAAGAGAAGAACGTGCAGATAATCATGATTGACTACCTCCAGCTTATGAATGCCACCGGTATGCGCTTCGGGTCACGCCAGGAGGAGGTATCGACAATATCACGCTCGCTGAAAGGACTGGCCAAAGAGCTCGACATCCCTATCCTCGCGCTGTCACAGCTGAACCGCTCTGTCGAGAGCCGTGGCGATGGCGACACAAAGGGAATAGACTCCAAACGCCCCCAGCTGTCCGACCTGCGCGAGTCGGGAGCCATAGAGCAGGATGCCGATATGGTGCAGTTTGTCCACCGTCCGGAGTATTACCATATCTATGAGGACAACGGCCGCGACCTCCGTGGCATGGCACAGATAATCATAGCCAAGCACCGTAAGGGCGCGACAAAGGATGTTCTGCTGGCATTCAAGGGCGAGTTCACACGCTTTGCCAACAAGGAGGAACGCATGTCAGGGCCTGTCCCGGGAGACAACACAGGAGGCGAGATACGGGAGTCGTCGCTCAATGGCGGCTTTGACGACCCCTTCTTACAGGGCGACCCACCAGTGGCGGGGCTCGATGATATAGCCTACTGACATGCTTGAGGGCGAGCGGAAGCGGACAACTTATTGTTTTTCATGTTTTCAACCAAAAAGATTATAATTTATTTGTTAATCTCGTGAAATAGTTGTAAATTTGCGCCCGAAAAGGTAAAAAGGTAATAATCAATAATAGAACAACATAATTATGAGTGATAGATTGTTTGTCTTCGACACCACATTGCGCGACGGCGAGCAGGTGCCGGGATGCCAGCTGAATACCATTGAGAAGATTCAGGTGGCAAAACAACTTGAGGCTCTCGGCGTGGATGTCATTGAGGCGGGCTTCCCCATTTCCAGCCCGGGCGACTTCAACAGCGTCATAGAGATAAGCAAGGCTGTGACATGGCCTACGATATGTGCGCTGACAAGAGCCGTGGAGAAAGATATCGATGTCGCGGCCGACGCACTGAGATACGCCAAGCATAAGCGTATCCATACCGGTATCGGAACGTCAGAGAGCCATATAAGATATAAGTTCAACTCTACACCAGAGGAGATAATCGAGCGTGCCGTGGCGGCCGTGAAATATGCCAAGAGGTATGTCGAGGATGTGGAGTTCTACGCCGAGGATGCGGGGCGCACAGACAATGAGTATCTCGCGCGTGTCATCGACGCTGTGACAAAGGCCGGGGCGACAGTATGCAATATCCCCGACACGACAGGATTCAGGATTCCTAATGAGTATCATGAGAAGATAAAGTATCTCTACGAGCATGTCGATGCTTTCGCGGCGGGCAAGGCCATCCTCTCCACCCACTGCCATAACGACCTCGGCATGGCTACGGCAAACACCGTGGCCGGAGTGCTTGGAGGAGCACGGCAGGTTGAGGTGACGATAAATGGCATCGGAGAGAGAGCGGGCAACACATCCCTTGAGGAGATCGCCATGATATTCAAGACACATCCTGACCTCGGCATAGACACCAACATAAACACGACAAAGATATACGCCACAAGCCGCATGGTCAGCTCGCTGATGAATATGCCTGTCCAGCCTAACAAGGCTGTTGTCGGCCGGAATGCCTTCGCCCACTCGTCAGGAATACATCAGGATGGTGTGCTCAAGAACGCCGCGACCTATGAGATCATGGACCCCAAGGATGTCGGCATCGACGACAACGCCATCGTCCTTACAGCACGCTCAGGACGCGCGGCTCTCAAATACCGTCTCCATGCCAATGGAGTGAATGTCGAGGGTGAGAAGCTCGACAAGATCTACCAGGCTTTCCTCAAGCTTGCCGACAAGAAGAAGGAGGTCAACGACGACGACATCCTCGTGCTCGCCGGAGCCGACCGCTCTGACGCACATGCCATCAAGCTCGACTTCCTGCAGGTGACAACAGGCTTGGACAACAACTCAAAGTGTGTCGCCTCCCTCGGACTCGACATCTCAGGACAGAAGTTTGAGGCCTGCTCGACAGGCAACGGCCCTGTGGACGCCGCCATACGTGCGCTCAAGAAAATCATCATGAAGCAGATGACACTGAAGGAGTTCACCATACAGGCCATATCAAAGGGCTCGGACGATGTCGGCAAGGTGCATATGCAGGTGGAGTATGACGGGCATGTGTACTATGGGTTCGGTGCTGACACTGATGTCGTCAAGGCCTCGGTCGAGGCATATATCGACTGTATAAACAAATTCAAGGTAGGTTAACGGCAGTTGTTACCTCTATGTACTGCTGCCTGATATACATTTAATAAGATGTCAAAAACATTATTCGACAAGATTTGGGACGCCCACGTTGTGCAGAATGTTGAGGACGGCCCGACACAATTATATATTGACCGGCTCTATGCCCATGAGGTGACATCACCACAGGCATTCGACACACTGCGCGACAAGAAGATACGTGTCTTCCGTCCTGACCATGTCGTCGCTATGCCCGACCATAACACCCCGTCCGACCAGCAGGACCATATCGACGACCCTGTGGGACGTAACCAGGTGGAGACACTGGCACGCAACTGTGCCGAGTTCGGCATCAGACACTTCGCCATGGGCACAAAGGACAACGGCATAATACATGTCGTGGGCCCGGAGAAAGCCCTCTCCCTCCCAGGCATGACAATAGTCTGTGGCGATTCCCATACCTCCACACACGGTGCTGTCGGGGCTATCGCGATGGGCATAGGAACGTCAGAGGTGGCACAGGTGCTCGCGTCACAGTGCATCTTGCAGTCAAAGCCTAAGACGATGCGCATAAACATCGAGGGAACACTGCCAGAGAAGACAACGGCAAAGGACGTCGCACTATATATTATGGCACAGATGACAACATCCGGCGCGACTGGGTATGCAGTAGAGTATGCCGGCTCGGCCATAAGGAATATGTCGATGGAGGGACGCCTGACACTCTCAAACCTCTCGATAGAGATGGGGTCAAGAGCAGGACTGATAGCACCGGATGACACAACATTCGAATACCTCAAGGGACGTGAGTATGCACCCAAGGGCGAGGCATGGGATGAGGCCGTGGCTAAGTGGAAAGAGTTGTACAGCGACGAAGATGCCGTTTTCGACAAGGAAGTCACATATCGGGCAGAGGATATCACACCACGCATAACCTATGGTACAAACCCAGGCGCCGGCATCGCTATCGACGAGTGCATCCCCACAACAGACGGAATGTCAGAGACAGAGAAAGAGCAGTTCCTCGGTATGCTCGATTACATGCAGTTTGAGCCAGGGCAGAAACTTGAGGGAACACCCGTTGACTATTGTTTCCTCGGAGCATGCACCAATGGCCGAATTGAGGATTTCCGCGCTTTCGCCAGTGTCGTGAAGGGAAAGAAGAAGGCTGACAGCGTCGTGGCATGGCTCGTCCCCGGCTCATGGCTCGTCAGACAACAGATCATTGACGAGGGCATAGACAAGATTCTCGAGGAGGCAGGATTTGAGCTGCGTCTCCCTTCATGCTCGTCATGCCTCGCCATGAATCCGGACAAAGTGCCCGCCGGCAAGCTCTCCATATCCACAAGCAACCGTAACTTTGTCGGACGCCAGGGGCCTGGAGCACGTACAATACTCGCATCGCCACTTGTCGTCGCTGCCAGCGCTATAACAGGCGTAATAACAGACCCTCGAAAACTCTAAACGTCATGGCAAAAGAAAAATTCAACATCATACAGTCAACTTGCATACCTATCGAGATTGACAATAATAATACTGACAACATCATACCAGCACGATACCTGGCATTCACCACACGCGACCCAAAGTTTTATGGTGAAGCATTCATGCACGACCTCCGCTACGACGCTAACAATGAGCCGGTAGCCGATTTCGTGATGAACAAACCAGAATTCTCTGAGACCCCGCGCAAAGGTGTACACGAGATTATTGTCGGAGGACAGAACTGGGGCTCAGGGTCAAGCCGTGAGCACGCGGCATGGGCCATAGCAGGGTATGGGGTGCGTGTTGTCATCAGTTCGTCATTCGCTGATATCCACCGTAATAACCTCCTCAACTGTTTCGTCCTGCCAGTGGTTGTCTCAAGAGAATTCCAGCTTGAGCTCTTCGATACAATAGCCAAGAACCCACAGGCAGAGGTTCGGGTCGATGTGCCTGCGCAGACCGTGACAAACCTTGCGACAGGCCACTCTGAGCATTTCGAGATAAACTCTTATAAGAAATACTGTCTCGAGAATGCATACGACGATATCGACTTCCTGCTCTCAAACACTGACAAGATAGAGGCTTTCGAGAAGAAATAAATGAAGCAGAACTTTATTGAGATAATGGACTCTACACTCCGCGACGGAGAACAGACCAGCGGAGTGTCTTTCGTGCCACATGAGAAACTCATGGTGGCACGAATGCTTTTGCGCGATGTTAATGTCGATCGTATCGAGGTGGCTTCGGCAAGAGTCTCCGAAGGCGAGAAAGAGGCCGTCAGGATGATATGCCGATATGCACAGATGGCAGGTATGATAGATAGGGTAGAGGTGCTCGGATTCATTGATAACGGCAAGTCGGTCGATTGGATAGAGTCATGCGGAGGAAAAGTAATCAACCTCCTGTCGAAAGGCTCGCTGAAACATTGCATGCAACAGCTCGGGAAATCCGCACCAGAACATATCGCCGATGTAAGGCGGGAGGTCAGTTATGCCATGTCAAAAGGCATGAGCGTCAATCTCTATCTTGAGGACTGGTCAAATGGAATGAAAAACTCTCCCGACTATGTGATGCAGATGATGGAAGGACTGAAAGACTGCGGGATAAAGAGGTTCATGTTGCCAGACACACTGGGAATACTGAACCCTTTACAGGTGTCTGAGTTCATAACGAGAATGATAACGAGATATCCTCAGCTGAAGTTCGATTTCCATGCTCATAACGATTATGACCTCGCTGTCGCAAACTCTTTGTCTGCCGCTCTCGCCGGCGTGTCAGGACTGCATGTCACCGTGAACGGGTTGGGAGAACGATGCGGCAATGCTCCGCTGAGCTCTGTCCATGTCATACTCAAGGACCAGTTTAATGCACAGACAAATATCCATGAGGACAGACTGAATGAGGTTAGCAAAGTCGTGGAGTCATACTCCGGAATCACTATAGCCCCTAACCAGCCTATAGTGGGAGAGAATGTGTTCACACAGGTGGCCGGAGTGCATGCCGATGGAGATAATAAGGATAAACTCTATTGTAACGAGCTGACACCTGAGCGCTTCGGACGGAAACGAGAGTATGCGCTCGGGAAAAGCTCGGGAAAAGCAAACATAGAGATGAATCTGCAAGAGCTCGGCCTGGAGCTGACTCCTGAACAGGTGAGGAAAATAACACAACGCATCACAGAACTCGGTGACCGAAAGGCCATCGTGACCCAAGACGACCTGCCGTTCATCGTCTCTGATGTCTTGAAACACTCCGCGCCAGAAGAGAAAGACAAGGTGAAGCTACTCGGATACATGGTCAGCCTGGCGTTTGGGATAAAGCCCATCGCATCGATAAAAGTGTCTATTGACGGCAAGGAATACACTGGTGATGCAACAGGCGACGGACAGTATGATGCTTTCGTTAAGGCTCTGAGGCGTATTTACAGGGATAAGCTCGGACGCTCATTGCCCGACCTCTTGAACTATGCCGTAACCATACCTCCTGGCGGGCGGACTGACGCTCTGGTGCAGACCGTCATAACATGGCGCGATGGAGAGAAGATATTCAGGACAAGGGCGCTCGATGCCGACCAGACTCAAGCCGCTATAAACGCAACGTTCAAGATGCTTAATAAAATTGAACAGTAGATAGAGGCGGCTCCTAAAGTAAGCTTAGCTTTATTTCGGTTCTATTTTCGAGGACAACCGATGGAACAGCTCGGGATAATCTGAATTTACTCGGATTATCCCGAGCTTCATTTCCCGAGCTGTTTTTGGCTCGTGTCCCTCTATGCCCTTCCTCCGCCCCTCCTTTCTTCCTCCGCCCTCCCTCCCTCCCTCCCCCCTCCCTTCCTTCCTTCCTCTCTCTCCCTTCCTTTCTCTCTTATGCCGTCTTTATTGCGGCGATTCAATCGCCGTCCGTCCCTTTGTCTGTTCTCTTCCTCCAATTCACGAGCCGTTTTTGGCTCGTGCCCCCTCGTGCCCCCTCGTGTCCTGCTTCCCCGTCCCCCTATATATATTAATGTGTCCCTCCTTTATGTCCTTGACTTTTGTCAACATCTTCATAA
>JBJEAW010000128.1:0-2500 GCA_051869435.1 Prevotella sp.
TCTAAATACATTTTATTGTTCGTAGCAGTGACACAGTTTAAATGACAGCCTCCATTCTGTCGATATTTTATAACTTTGCTGACGGAGCTCGACACCTTACAGGTATGTTCTTACAGATGACAATTACCGGGCTTCGCCCGCATACACATAGCCTTTGGCGATAACAGTCTAATTTTATACTAACTCTCATGCGCACATACATTGTCATATTACTCACATTGCTGTCTCTTCATCCTATGTCGGGACAGATAATAGACACTGCAAGCATCAAGATCTATTATATTGAGCAGTTCAAGGAATATGTCGAGAAGAACCTGTTACTATCTGACGAGAAGGTTCTTGAAATAGGCAAACGTCACACCTTCTATTATGGGAGATGGAGGAAGAGGCGTGACGAGATAGCAGACAGCATCACGAGAATAGGCGGCAGTTTTGAGACATTGCATAGGCTATGCGACAAATATCCAAGCGGGGAAAGTTTCTATTATTTCTATAACAATTACCCGACAGCGGGGAAACGCACTGTGACTGACTATGCGTTCAAGAAATTCTACTATGAGGAGGAAATAACAGAGCCAAGATGGGAGATAACACCTGGCGACACCATAATACTCGACTATCCATGTAAACGGGCTATAACGAACTACCGTGGAAGAATGTGGACAGCGTATTTCACGATGCAACTGCCCATGGCAGAAGGCCCGTGGATGCTCAGAGGACTGCCAGGACTGATATTGTATGCCAAGGATGACTCGGGCGTGTTCTCGTTCGACTGTATCGACATAAAGAGAGCCGACGAGCCTATGAGAGCGCCAAAACTCACAAAGCATATCAAAGTGAGCAGGGCCGAATTCAGGAACATGAAGCGTGAAGAGGCGAGAGACATACTCGCATTCGAGAAGAAGATGGGGCTTCCAGGGAAAGCATTCGGGCCCGACGGGCGGCCTTTGACATACCCTGAGAGGACGGCTTTATTTATGGACAACGAGGAATAACTGTTCAGACCATGAGGAATAACTGGCCGTGGATATTGATACTCATGTGTGTCTCTGCGACTGTGGCAAGGGCACAGAGCATCAGCGGGAGAGTGAAAGGCGCTGACGGAGCTGTCCTTATGGGCGCAAGCGTCATCGTCGAGTCGTCTCTTACCGGAGACATGGTATGCTATGGCATCACCGACACCGAAGGACACTTCAGCGTGACGCTGCCCTCCACGCAAAAGGAGACGGCAGGGCTGAGACTCTCCATATCATACATAGGATACAAGACACAAAGGATAGATGTGGCGAAATTCAAGAACGGACAGACAATCAGTCTGCCCCAAGACGATTTCGTGCTGAAAGAAGTGAAGGTAAAGGGGCGCCGCATACACCAGGATGGAGACACCCTGACATACAGCGTGGCGGGATTCAGACAAGGACAAGACAGGAGTATAGCCGACGTGATAGCCAAAATGCCGGGCCTGGAGGTAAAGAGTGATGGCAGCGTGGCTTATCAGGGGAAATCAATAAACAAGTTCTACATCGAGGGCCTTGACCTCATGGGCGCGCAATATGGGGTGGCAAACAAGAACATTCCTGTTGACAAGGTGGTGAAAGTACAGGTAATAGAGAACCACCAGCCCATAAAATCCATCCGCGGAATATCTTTCAGCGACCAGGCAGCACTGAACCTTGTACTGAGCGACAATGCCAAAGCCACATGGACTGCTGTGGCGGATATTGGCTTGGGATATGGCGACAGGCTCACATCTGACGACCGTGTTATGGCCATGATGTTCAAGAAAGGATTCCAGTCGCTCCTGATGTATAAATATAACAATACGGGAAAAGACATCCGCAACGAGATAAACACGTATCTGAGAGCCAACCGCGGGGAGTCTGACATACAGGTCATGGGGCTCACGGGGAACTCTGTGGCAAACATGGACAGGAAACGCCACACATTCAACAACAGCCACCTCGCCGCCGGCAACTGGCTGTGGAAGACATCAGAGAACTCAACCCTGAGGGTGCAGGGCACAGGATACATCGACGAGACAGACATCGAGAGCACACGCGCGACAACATACCTGTATCTCGACGGTATGCCCGTGATAACTGAAGACCGCAATCTGAGCAACAATAGGAGCGAATGGAAAAGCAGCATGGAATACCAGCTCAATGCCGACAGGACATTCATCAAGAACAGCCTGAGCGCATTCATGGACTTCAACAAGACAACAGGACTGACCAGCACAAGCCAACGGGAATGCCGGATGATGGTGAAGCCGCGCGAGCGATGGATTGACGAGACCCTAAACATCTCACATACCTCAAACCGCAAGAATGTTGTCGAGGCAAAGGCACACATAGGATACAACTATCTGCCAGACCAACTGCTGACAATAAACGGCATCACAGAGGACATAACCCTCAACATGCTCGACGCCTCGGCCTCGCTGAAGGGAGGTTCTATAAATTAAACGATTAATAATCAACGTATTAGTTGCATATTTCAG
>JBJEAW010000129.1:0-10632 GCA_051869435.1 Prevotella sp.
TTAAGCAGAGCGTCAAGAGCTGAGTATGGGACCCGGATTATATTCTCGCGTGACGCATTCCGCTGCCTCTCTACCAATGCCCCGAAGTCTTCACCCCTCACCATAGGATAATCTTGTGGTTTCCATAAGGCAAAGTCTGCCGATTGGGTTACAGCAGTCTGAGGGACATTGGGGTTTGGTATGAACGTGGCATGATAGACCTTGCCATCATAACTGAGCACAGGATAATAGAGTTTTTTCTCAGCTCCCCATGTGCCGTAATCACTCTCGAAGAGATTACAGTCAACATGATGCCACATGATGCGGTCAAGAGAATACGCTATCTGGAGATTGCGTGTGCCGTCGCTGACATCTGGCTTGACATACACAGAGTCGGGACGCCCGGCATATGCAGAGGCACATACCAGGAGACAGGATAGCACGAGGAATATGGTTTGATTTTTTCTTTTCATGTCCGATTATTGTCTATGCCCAGGTATTATTAAAGGGATGAATATAAGGGGTGTCAGCAACACGCCAACGGTCAAACAATCCTGACCTCAATCTCGTCGGTTGTGTCGATGGAGACTGTCATGCCGTTAACATGAAGCTTGCCGCCTGTTATTGGCGATTTGACGCGCACGGTCTCCCTGTCCATATATATGTGTATAGGGCCATGAGGTGTAGGCACGGCTCCGCTCATCCAGTCAAGCGGCCCGAGATGTGGGGTACACTCCCATGTCTCATACCCCGCTGTGAGGGGGCGTACACCGAGGAAATACTTTCCGAGGAGATACAAGGGTGACGCGCCCCACGCATGGCACAGGCTCTTGCCGTAAGGACGGCCGTACATCTGGAGATGTTCCGTGCCATGCTCTGAAGGGACATATTTCTCCCAGAACGAAGTGGCACCCTCAGCAAGCATTCCTCCCCAATAGTCTTTTATGCTGCGGATGACGTCATCGTAATAACCTGCCTTGCATAACGCCTCTAACTCATAGAAGCGCATATATGGAGTTGTGATAGCCTCAACATCGGGATTAAGCATAACGTGCTGTATGATATCATCACGGCGTGACTGTGGGATATCATTATACAGGAGGGCGAACATGTTGGGGAATTTCGTGATCTGCTTGTTAGGCTTGCCATCCTCGATGCTATGGATATAAGCATGGGCGTTGTTGTCCCAGAATGTGTCGTCGGTCTTCTGTCTGACAGAATTGTACAGCTGTGTGTAGCGCTCAGCATCCTCACGATATTCGTCAACACTGAGCGAGCCCTGTGGCGGACACTCCAGAGGATTGTCACGCAGCAGGGAAGCGGCGAGAGACATTGTCCTCAGGCTGACGGAGAAGAGTATCTGCTCAAAACATACCACGCCACGCTTATGCATAGGGAAGTCAACCCAGTCGATGAATATCCAGTCGTCGGGACGTCCCTCAGCAAATCCGTCAGCGTCAAGTCTGCCAAGGACATAGTCCATCAGGGTGCGCATACGTGGATACATCTCACGCACAAAGTCAATATCAGCCGTAAACGTATAATAGTCAAGCACGGACATGAACCAATAGAAGGTATAGTCCATGATAGTATTGACATGTGCCGTCACAGGGTCTTTACCCCTCAGCTGTCGGATAGTGCGCTTGACAGTCTCGCTGTCAAAATGCAGATAGTAGTTCATGAGGTATGATTGTATGGCATCCCCTGACCATGTCCAGCGGTCACGCTTTATGCCATCCATGAAGAACTCACGTGTAGTGAGGTCAAGCGTGTAGGCGCTGACCCTCCATATGTCATTCAGCAGACTGTCTGACGACTCGAAGCTGCCGCTCGACGCCTCGTCATGTGGAAGATACTCATACAGGGCTGCCACATTCCCGATGGTCTTTCCCTCAGCCACAACGTGGACAAAGCGGAACGCCTTGCTGTCTGGTATGACATATCTGCCTGATGTCTTTATATGAACGAAGTCGAGCGTCTCACAATGGTCGTGATCGAGGGCTTCCTCACGTGACTCTCCGTAGAACACCTGAATATTGTCGCCCTCAGTCACATCGTTGAGCACGATATATCCCATTGTTTCCTTCCCGAAGTCATAGAGCATTCCTCCAGCAGCCTCTTCCATCCGCACATGAGCGATGGGGACAGTCGGGAGGGCGAACCCAGAGGGACGCTGGCTTGCTGTCTGGAACATAGGATGAGTGGCCGCCGGGACATATATGCCAGAGCCATGTGCTATGCCATTCTCGTCAATCCATATCTTGTCCTCATAAGTGGCAAGCCATGAGCTGTCGGTATGTATTGTCTTTCCTTCAATGTGGAGTGCCGGAGGTGTGGCTTGGTTCCATACTTTCATGTTCAGCTTATGCTCTCCGGCAGGCACAGTGAAGACAGCAGGCTGACCATATTGCAGCTTGCCGTCAAGCATAAGGTTGAACGTTCCCTCTGCAAGTATCTGTATATCCTCTGCCTCATCCAGACACACTGTCCGGCTAAACTCTACTGTGACATAATGGGAGTCTTGTTTCCAGAATGGCGGGAAGATAGCTCCACGTTCTGTTCGGCGGTTGTTAAACTTGTTTCCAAGCCATATCTCAAAGTCTCCTGGGTAAGTAATCCACATAAATTCCTGGTATGTTTACGGTATGTATTAATTAGGTGGGTTCAATAATGGGAATGTGAATGAGAGGACACGCCTTATGTTGTTTTCTTTGGCTTGCGTGTCTGTATTGTCTTGCGTAGCGTTGTTATGTCCAGGCCTGGTTTCCGCCCTGCATTAGCGCGTATGCTGTCGTTTACCATGGGGCCATTGTTCTCCCATGTGTTTCCTGGGCCGTTGGCGTTCTGCAAGAATTTCTCCCCCTCTGTCCAGTTGTCCCTGACAGTTATGAACGACGACCCCTCGTCAGTATAAAGATAGAACCAGTGGTTAGGGTCGTGGGCATATCCCGGATGGTAGATTTTCTCGACAACGTTCTCTGTCACGAATGTCTTTGGCTGTGCGCTGAGAGTATATATCCCGGCACAGTCATACATATGCCGCGCATAATGATGTATATAGTTCCGATACACCTCATTGCCTCTCATAGCATTCACACTCTGTGTCCATCCCCACCCGAGGTTTATGGCTGAGTAAGACACGTCGTATATCTCATTATGGGCTATTATGCAGTCTGCCACATAACCACAGCAGACGCCGAGAGTGCCCCAGTCTTCAGTGGCCACGTCATGGATAAGATTATTGGCTATTATGAGGCCACGGGGGATGACGCGGGGGTCGCGGGGGGCGTATGGAAGATGTGTCTCGAACGAGCGCGGAGAGAATGAGCCGACAACTATGCCGTTCCCTGCAATGTCAGAGAACGTGCTGTTTGTCACTGCCCCACCACATGTTCCCTCTATATAATCTATCCCGCTGGCTCCGAGTTGGGTGAATGTGCAGTTGTCGAACGTGATGTCCATGGCTCCGCTGACCGTTACGGCAGATGCGGGCCTGCCAAGGAATCCTTGGTTGTCAAGCTTATGGTTACGGTCAGGACGCACCATTGACGGACGCAGCTTATAGCCCTCATACATGAACATGCCGGCCTGCAGCGGCACATGTCCGTCAGTCGTTGGGCGCATCCATGTGGTATGTGAGAATGTCAAACCCTCGATGCGCACATCATGAACAGGACGGTCGGGTGTTCCCTCCACGATGACAAGGGTCTCAAGGGCTGGTGCTATGGCCTCATTTATCGTCTCTCCCCTCTTAGGATAGTAATAGACCTTATGGCCGCGCACATCATGATACCACTCGCCCGGCTCGTCGAGCAGAGCGATATGATTCGTGAGATAGAAAGCCGAGTTGAGGTTTAGCGTACGTCCATCTTCTGTCTTGAACGGCTTCGTGTTGACCATAGGAGAAGGCCACGGATGCTCAAACTGTATTGTTGATTCCGGCTGGTGGAATGTCACGGCGGCAGAGTCGCCAGTGACTCTTATGTCCTTTATGCGCAGGTTGGCCACACACCACATCTCATGAAGCACCATCTCGGCCGGAGCGTATTGCATGACATGGCCACGCTGGGCATAACGGCGCGCGAGGTCGCGTACAGCCTTTGTGGCCGGCACATATATAATCTGGCGTTTCTTGTCGAGCGAACGGATATGGGACATTGTCTCGAAATCGCTCACATCACGTGCGCGGACAGCTTTCTCTCCATTGATATACAGCTGGCGGAAATCGATTAGATTGCCATTATACTCTGGCGTGTCGGCAACATAATACTTGCCCTCACGGCGCCATCCTGTTATATATGCGCCTCCTGATATGACGGCGCCGTCGCCCTTGATTATTGTCGGGCTTGTCGCTGTCCCGCTATCCTCGGGACGGATGTACAACGGCTCGTGCATGCTGTATGTGCCTTTGGCGACATGTATTGTGATGCCTTTTGCTGTCGAGGCATCGTCAAGGCGGCGCAGATTACGGGCATGTCTCAATGCCATCCTTAGTGTCCGGTATGGGGATGATGGTGAGCCGTCATTAGCATCGTTGCCTGAGGCGGAGACATATATATCTGCTGCATAAGCTGAGAAGAAGAGAGGCGACAGCAGTAACAACAGACAGGCAATACAGATATTTCTCATAGTATTTTTTCGTTTTTGTAGGTAATGGACATTCAAGGCTTTAACGGGCCGTCAGAGCCGCCGCATAGCCCTATGGTGGAGGGCAGGCGGCGGCTTGCAGCACTCTGGCCCATCTTTCTTTTCTATGTTGGAGTAAAGGTCAATAAGCCACAGGTATGAATACTGTCATATCCTGCAGACCACGGTTCCCATAGGCATAGTGAGGTATAAGTCGTATCTTCACCGGCTCTGTCTCACGGGTTATCTCCCGATAGAGTGTTCCCTTCCACGACTTGTTCTTCACTCTTAACGCCATCCCCTCAAGGGCTTTTGTCCTTGAGCCTCCAATCTCCATGTCAACGGGTGTCAGCTTGATGTCAGCAGGCAGCATGATGTCATCAACGGGTGATGTGACATCCTGTTCCTCAAGACAATACACTAACGGGCCTCGCTTGACAGCCACCTGTCCGCGTGATTCCTCGACGAGAGGATTCGACTCTACGAGACGTGCCCTCATATCCATGTCGAGCACTATCTTGTCACCCTTCTTCCACTCACGCGAGAGCTTGGCGTATGTGTTCCTCTCTGCCTTGATGTCCTGCTCCTGTCCGTTTATCGTGACACGCGCCTTGTCACACCATTCTGGTATTCTCAGGCATACATCCCGCAGGCATTTCTTGCCGACAGCGTTAATTGTCATCACCACTTTCCCGTCGAAAGGATAGTCTGTCTCCTGGCTTATGTGGAATGGTTTCCCGCCCATTGTTGTCTTCAGCTCGTTGGCACCATACAGATTGACGAAGAGGGATGCCTCGGCGCCCTTCTTCTCTGCTCCCTTGCTGACGGTGTAGGCATACTCCTGTGCCTCACAGAGTGTGCGGAGAGTGTTGGGGGGGCAGCAGAAGCATGAGATGAGCTTCTGTCTCTCACGGCTCCATCTGAGGCTATACGGGAGGTCTTTCGACAGGCGCAGCGGATTGGTATAAAGATATTTCATGCCGTCGAGCGATATTCCTGTCAGGATGCTGTTGTAGAGGCATGTCTCGACAATATCAGCATATTTGGCGTCGCCTGTGGCCTCAAGCATACGCCAGTTGAAGAGGAGGTTGCCGATGTTGGCGCATGTCTCGTTGTGCGCTGTTGACTGTGGCAGCTGGTAGGGACGGCCGTACGCCTGATGTATCTGTTGCCAGTTGGCCGGCTTATAGTCTGTGCCGTCAGGAGAGACACCGTTATACAGTGCTCCACATCCGCCGGTGATGTACATCTTGCGCTGGGTTATGTCTTCCCATATCGGCAGGAGGTTACGCATGAGCTGCTCCTCGCCGCTCTCAAGGTAGAGGTCTGTCGCCCCGGCATACAGGTAATTGGCACGTACGCTGTGGCCGCGCGCCGTATATTGCTCACGGAAAGGCTCGCGGTCCTGGTTGTCGTCAGTCCCGTCAGGCTGTGAGCCGCGTATGTCTATAAGTGTCTGTGCGAGGTCAAGGTAGCGCTTGTCGCCTGTCTCGCGGTAAAGCTCGGCGACAGACATATAGTGTGACGGACATACGGCACACTTGGCAAGCTCGTCAGGATTTGTCCTGGCGAAGTTGATGAGAAAGTCGGCAGCCTTCAGCGCGACGTTGAAGAATGTTGTCTTGCCCGTAGCCCTCTTATGCACGATGGCCGAGTTTATGAGATGGCCGATGTTGTATGTCTCGAAGTTCAGCTTGTTGCCTAAGGCTCCGTCGCTTCCCTTGCCTGTCGCCGTGCCGACGACAGTGTTGTCTTTCTCTGATGTGCGCTTCTTCTTGGCGTTCAGCTCGGCAATGTTCACCTGCGTGTGTATATATCCGTCCTCACGCTGTGATGCCGCTACAAGACTTATGAAATCGTCCATGATGGCGTCAATCTTGGGGTCTCTTGTTATGGCATATACAACAGCGAGCGACTCACACCATTTATACATGTCGCCGTCATGGAAGGCTGGCCCATGATGCTCGCCCTCAACCTTTCCGCTGGCTACAAGGAAATTGTTCCAGCCTTTCCCCTCTTTTGACTTCCATGTCTCGTACATAGATGGTATGGAGGCGTTGTGGAACGTCTCGAACCGCTCGCCCCAGAATCCTGTTGTCCAGTGTGTCGCTCCGAGCGGAGTGTTTACCATGACAGCCTTCTGCGAGTTGCGCATATCAACAAGACCATGCATCTGGGCTGTTGCGGTAGCTGTCACTAAGAGTAATAATGCAGTTAGTGTTGCTTTCATATATATTATATAGTATTAGTTTTATAGGTGGGTTTTGCAGTATAAGACATGTCCATCTTTTGATAACAGGGGGGGGGACGAGATATACAATCATGTTCATACCCATCTCCCCTCCCCCGGGGCGTTGTGTCAGTTTATCTCCACAACGACAGCTTTCCCTCCCTCAACACGGAATCTGACATCATGTCCCGCGAAGGGCATCCCGTATATACGGCAGGGGTCATCATGGTAGTGGGGGCGGGGGTCCTGCTGTAACGCGGATATTATCGTGCGCAGCTCTGATGGAGTGAGCCTCGCGCCCATCTCATCTGGTATGTCAACTTCCAGCGTGCCCCATTCCCTGGTGTCAACAAATCCGCATTGGGCGTCTTCGTGGCTGTCAGTATAGGCTATATACGGCTTGATGTCATATATGGGCGTGCCGTCCATAAGGTCGGCTCCCGTCACGACCAGCACCCCATTGCCGACACTCCTCAGCCTGACGCTCGACAGGCCTATGCCATTGGGGCGGTATGGCGAGCGTGAGGCGAATACCCCGACACGCTCGTTCCCGCCAAGGCGTGGCGGGCGCACCGTCAGCCGTGGCCTGTCCCTGAGGTCTGTATATACAGCATCAGTGTTTGCGGCCTGCGGCCTCGTGTTGGCAGAGAATCCCCATATCAGCCACAGATGTGAGAAACCCTCTATGCCACGCGTGGCGTCGGGCGTGTCGTATGGCGGACAGAAGATTATCTCGCCCTCCACCTCCGCGGCGATGCCGCTCTGTCGCGGTATTCCGAATTTTGAGGTGAAGGGTGAGCGGAACCATGCTACAGGACGTATCTCGACGGCTTGCCCCTCCGGGACACCTACGGGTCGCTGCGGCCGGCTCGTGACGGTATCGCCGTGGCGGATGTCCCTCTCGGGGCCGTCCACGTCAGTCCTCATAGCCGTTAGGGTTGTTCTTCTGGAAATTCCATGAGTCACGGCACATCTCCTCTATGCCGTACTTCGCCTCCCATCCCAGCTCGGCCTTGGCCTTGGCGGGGTCACAATAGCATGTGGCGATGTCGCCCGGGCGGCGTGGCTTGATAGAGTATCTCACTTTGAGGCCGTTGGCCTTCTCGAATGCCTTGACGACATCAAGCACAGAGTATCCGTGGCCTGTGCCGAGATTGTAGATGGCGAGACCCTTCTTCTCCTCTATCGCCTTGAGGGCGCACACATGGCCCCTCGCAAGGTCAACGACATGGATATAGTCACGCACGCCCGTGCCGTCGTGTGTGTCATAGTCATCGCCGAAGACGCCAAGCTCCTCACGCATCCCTATCGCTGTCTGTGTGATGTAAGGCATGAGGTTGTTAGGGATGCCGTTAGGATTCTCGCCTATGAGGCCTGACTCATGTGCGCCGATGGGGTTGAAATAGCGCAGGAGCACAACATTCCACTCGGGGTCGGCCTTCTGTACGTCTGTCAAGACCTGCTCGAGCATCGATTTTGTCCATCCGTAGGGATTGGTGCATGTGCCTTTCGGACACTCTTCTGTTATAGGGATGATGGCTGGGTCGCCATAGACTGTAGCCGAGCTTGAGAAGATGATGTTCTTGCAGCCATGCGTGCGCATGACATCAACGAGGACGAAGACACCATTCATATTGTTCTCATAATACTCGAGCGGCTTGGCCACCGACTCGCCGACAGCCTTCAGGCCGGCAAAATTGATGACAGCGTCGATGGTGTTCTCCTCAAAGACTCTCGTGAGGGCTTTCTTGTCGCGGATATCAACATTGTAGAAAGGCACAGCCTTCCCGATGATCCTCTCAACACGGCGCATGGCCTCTTCCTTGGCATTTACAAGATTGTCAACCACCACGACATCATGTCCAGCCTTGTCGAGCTCGATAATAGTGTGTGAGCCGATGAAGCCCGCACCTCCAGTAAGAAGTATTTTCATTTGTTTGACGAAGTGTTTATATGTTAGTTGTATCGTATGCAAAGATACTTATTTTAAATCATCTAAACCGTGAAGACCATTTTTTATTTGCATATTTTAACGGCTGTGAAAACCCGATGCGGAGCCGCGCTTGCCCCGAACGCTGCTGAGGCACAGCCAGCCCTCGGCATAGTCATAGCCACATTTCGTGTCATTCCAGTGGCCCTCTCCGCCATTGACAGCAGGGGCACCAGCCTGTCTGTTTAGCAATTTAAAGACAAAGACACCCCCTTGTTACAGAATGTAAGCATGAGGGGGATATCCGCTTACAGTTTTCTTGCAATAACAACAATAACACAAGAGGTGCTGAATGAGCAGGTCATACGTACTGTATAAAAATTTGAAACAATACGAATGACATGGTCAAAGGCTCTGCTTACAGTCCCTTGTTTAAGCATATTGTCTGATATGCCATGCCCGCAATAGAAATTCTCTCCAGCTGGGCGGCCGTCTATATGTCTCATAGAGAGAGAATATTTGCCCCCTCTCCATCATGTAAGACTCATGACAGAGAGGGGGCAAGAGAGAGTGTGTGCGTATGAGCAGCCTTACGCCTTATAATTTGGCAGAGCTGCCTGTCTGGTAATTGTCGAGCCTGTATGTGGCGAGCGTCTCATAGCGCGTGCCAGGCATCCCGTAATTGGCATAGGGGTGGATGCTTATGCCGCCACGTGGGGTGAAAAGCCCTATAACCTCAATGTACTTGGGCTGCATGAGGCGTATAAGGTCGCGCATGATGATATTGACACAATCCTCGTGGAAATCGCCATGGTTGCGGAACGAGAAGAGGTAGAGCTTCAGCGACTTTGACTCTACCATGCGCGCGGCAGGGATATAGCGTATCCTTATCTCCGCGAAGTCTGGCTGGCCTGTGATGGGGCACAGCGATGTGAACTCGGGGCAGAGGAACTCCACCCAATAGTCGTTCTCCTTGTGTCTGTTCTCGAATGCCTCGAGCACCTCGGGGGCATAGTCGCTCTTGTATGATGTTTTCTTGCCGAGTGCCCGAAGTCCTTCTGATTCTCTGTTCATGATCATTTTGTCTCGTTTAGAAGATATTATAGCTTATTCCGTTATCATATACATCCTCGCCCTCATGTTTCTTGACGAGCCGAACGACATTGATTGTAATGGGCAGGGCTATGATCTCGTACGCTGTCTTCAGCACGACCTGCCAGAGCATGAGGTAGGGCAGCTCGGAGGCTGGCACGACACCGGCGAGGGCGAGGGGGAAGAATATGAGGCTATCGACACTCTCACCGAATATTGTGCTGAGTATCGCGCGCCATGAGAAGTGGCGGCCGTTGTTTATAATCTTCATTCTCGACATGACGAAGGCGTTGACGAACGAGCCGGCGATGAATGCCACGAACGAGGCGGCCGCTATGCGCGGAGCGAGGCCGAAGATGGCATGGAAGCCCTCGTCGCCTTGCCAGTAGTCTGCACCAGGCAGCCAGTCGCACAATGCGCCGACAGCAACAAAGAAGAAGTTGAGGAAGAAACCCTGCCAGATAAGATATTTCGCCTTGCGGTATCCCCAGACCTCACAGACACAATCGTTAATGATGTAGCTGATAGGGAAGACAATGAGGCCGCCAGTCTGGCTGTGGCTGAAGAATGAGATCTGTTTTGTCTCAAAGATGTTTGCCGCGATGAGGCAAACAGTAAAGAGCGTGCTGAGAAACATGAACAGCAGGCTCACACGTGTCTTTTCTTTTTTCATTTTCTTGTTTTTATTTAGATGGGGTTATCAAGCACCCATCCCGCAATGTATTATTATAGTTGGCTTTGCCTTCGTTTTCTCGCCATGGCATAGTCTGAGCAA
>JBJEAW010000130.1:0-5909 GCA_051869435.1 Prevotella sp.
TCGGCCAAGGAGGCTGAGGTGCAGAACGCCATGACCGAGAAAGACGCCGAGATGGCCAAGCTGAGAGAGAAGGCGCAGGATGAGGCCCATGCGGCACAGATGGCCCACGACAGACAGCTGTCAGAGAAGGATATGGAGATAGCCCGCCTGCAGGAGCAGATAAAGACGATAGCACAGTCAAAGCAGGCCGAATATGACAAGGCGTTGGCGGCGAAGGACATGGAGATAATGCAGCTGCAAGGGAAGGTGGTGCAGAGCGAGAGCCAGACACAAGTGGCCGTGCTGAGGGAGCAGAGCAAGGCGTCACAGCTCATACAGCAGAAAGACAACGAGATAGCGTCATGGAAGGGACTGCTGACGACAGAGAAGAACGATTCTATGCGCCGCGAGCAGGAGATACGCCAGGGATATGAGATGCAGCTCAGGCAGAAACAGGAGATGGTGGATTACTACAAGGACCTCAAGACGCGCATGTCAACAAAGATGGTCGGCGAGACACTGGAGGCTCACTGCAACACACTCTTCAACACCACCATACGCCCCATCATGCCACACGCATACTTCGAGAAAGACAACGACGCCTCGGGAGGCACGAAGGGCGACTTCATCTTCCGCGACTTCGACGGCGACTTTGAGTATATCTCCATCATGTTCGAGATGAAGAACGAGATGGACGAGACAGCCACGAAACACCGCAACGAGGATTTCCTCAAGAAGCTTGACGATGACCGCCGGCAGAAAGGCTGTGAGTTTGCTGTCCTCGTCTCGCTCCTTGAGCCTGACAGCGAGCTGTACAACACAGGCATCGTCGATGTGAGCCACCGCTATCCGAAGATGTATGTCATCCGTCCGCAGTTCTTCATCCCCATCATCACGCTCCTTGTGCAGACATCGAAGAAGAGCATCGCCCTGCAGCGCCAGCTGGTCATGGCCCAGAGCCAGTCGGTGGATGTGACCAACTTCGAGGCTAAGCTGAACGATTTCAAGGAACGTTTCGCCAACAACTACCGCCTTGCCAGCGAGAAGTTCCAGCGTGCCATAGAGGAGATAGACAAGAGCATCGACCATCTGCAGAAGATAAAGGCCAACCTCCTGGGCTCGGAGAATAACCTGCGGTTGGCCAACAACAAGGCCGAGGAGCTGACCATCAAGAAGCTGACATACCAGAACCCCACCATGAGGGAGAAGTTCGCTGAGGCAAGAAAACGTGGCCAGGACAGCGGGACGGTGGAGGGCGGTGACGCCTCACAGATAGAGTGAATCCACATGTAAGCCAACAGCTTGCACAGGGCTGAATAGTCCATGTGGTAAGAGACAGGCATCTCTGCCTCACTTGGCATCTCAGCCTCACTTGGCGTAAGGGTGACGACAGACAGAACCCGCCTGCTTATTATACAAAGAAGAATCCCCAGACGTTCCACATCGGGAATATCTGGGGATTCTTCTTTGTATAATGTTATCTTGTGTGTGAGTATTACTCAGCAGCCTCTGCCGGAATGAGGTTCTTTATCTTACGGCCGAGGGTAAGGAATGCTACCGGAGCGGCGATGAAGATAGAAGAGAGTGTACCGAATACTACACCGAGAATCATCGCGAACGAGAAGCTGCGTATGCTGTCACCACCGAGGATGAAGATACAGAGCAGCACGAGGAGCGTTGACACAGAGGTGTTGATGGTACGTGCGAGAGTCTGGTTGATTGACGAGTTGAATGTCACCTGGATGTCCTGCTTCGGGTGGAGCTTGAGGTTCTCACGGATACGGTCGAAGACAACCACCTTATCGTTGATAGAATAGCCTATCACGGTGAGGATGGCACCGATGAATGTCTGGTCAATCTCGAGAGAGAATGGCACGAGGTCGTAGAGGACAGAGTATAGGCCGATGACCGCCACTGTATCTACCGCAAGGGCTGCGATAGCGCCGACAGAGAAGGCGAGGTTGCGGAAACGGAGGAGGATATAGAGGAATATAGCCACGAGAGCCACGAGCACAGAAATTATCGCTCCGTAGGTGATGTCCTTTGCGACAGAAGGGCCTACCTTTGTAGAAGAGATGATAGAGCCGCCCTCACGCACGTCAGGATTCTTGAACTCATCGACACTCTTCTGTGTGACGATTCCTGCCTTCTTCAGCGCGTTGTAGAGTATTGTCTCTGCCTCGTCGTCAACGGTAGGGTCGTTCGACTCTATCTTGTAGTTGGTAGATACACGTATTGTCTTGCCGTCAGTGCCGAGAGCGAGGGCTGTGGTGTTGGCACCCTGGAATGCTCCGGCGAGAGCCTCACGCACCTGCTCTGGCTCTACAGCCTTCTCGAATGTCATGACGTAGTTGCGTCCACCGGTGAAGTCGATAGAGCGTGACAGTCCGCGAACGAAGAATGACACCACGAATATAGCGCAGAGGATACCGTAGATGGTGAACGAGCGCTTGTAGATAGACATGAAGTGTATCTTCGTGTTCTGGAGGAGGTTCTTGCTGGCGTTTGTCGCGAATGTGAGGTTCTTCCACTTGTTCTTCGCCAGACGGTTCTCATAGACGAGACGTGTGAGGAAGACAGCTGTGAAGAATGAGCAGGCGATACCTATGATCCATGTTGTGGCGAAGCCCTTGATAGGGCCTGTACCTATGGTGAGGAGGATGACGCCTGTGATGAGTGATGTGAGGTTAGAGTCGAAGATAGCTGAGAACGCGTTGCTGTAACCTGCACGGAGAGCCTCCTTGAGTCCGAGGCCTTTCTTCATCTCCTCCTTGATACGCTCGTAGATGAGCACGTTGGCATCGACGGCTGTACCGAGTGTGAGGACTATACCTGCTATACCTGGCATGGTGAGTGCCGACTGGAATGAGGCGAGTATGCCGCCAGTGAAGAAGAGGTTGACGATGAGTGCGCTGTCGGCCATCGCGCCAGGGATGAATCCGTACATCACGATCATGTAGATGCAGAGGAGTACGAAGGCGATGATGAACGATATGAGACCCTGCTGTATTGACTGTGCGCCGAGTGACGGGCCGACCACCTCTTCCTGTACGATGCGTGCCGGAGCTGGCATACGTCCTGACTTGAGGGTGTTGGCGAGGTCCTTGGTGTCCTCTATGGTGAAGTTGCCTGATATCTGTGAGTTGCCACCGTCAATCTCTGAGTTGACGCGTGGGGCAGAATATACTACGCCGTCGAGGACGATGGCTACTGCCTTGCCGACGTTAGCCTTTGTGAGCTGTGCCCAGAGGCGTGCGCCCTCTGAGTTCATCTGCATTGAGACGCATGGGCGTCCGAAGTTGTCGAACTCGTCCTTGGCGTCAACGATCACGTCGCCCTCAAGCGGAGCGCGTCCGTTGGTCGTTGTGACCTTCAGGGCGTGGAGCTCGTAGATGTTCTTTGCCTGTATGCCGTCGGCTGGCTTTGCGCTCCAGAGGAGGCGGCAGTCAGAAGGTATGATGCGCTTTGCCTCAGGAGAGTATATGATGCTGTTGATATAAGCTGTATCGCGTGCGTTGGCGTATGCGACGAGCGAGAGGCTCTGTCCGCCTGTCGGCTGCAATACGGCGAAGAGCGGGTGAAGCTTCTTTGCCTCGGCTATCTGCTTGTCTGTCGATTGCTTCTCGGCAGCGGCAGCGGCGGCGTTGTTGGCCTCGTCCTTCTTTATCTGGAACTTAGGCTGTGCCTTTGTGTCGGCCTGTGCTGTTGCTGCAGAGTCGGCGGCTTCCTGCTTTGTTGTATCGGCCACTTCTTCCTGTCCGCCATTGGCGAGACGCTGGTCGAGCTGTGTGAGGTAAGGTATTACTTCAGAAGCGTTGAATGTCTCCCAGAACTCGAGGTTTGCCGAGCCCTGGAGGAGTTTGCGGACACGCTCCGGCTCGCGTATGCCAGGCATCTCGACCATGATACGTCCCTGCTGTCCCTCCAGCTTCTGTATGTTAGGCTGTACGACGCCGAACTTGTCGATACGGTTGCGTACGACATTGAACGAGTTGTCGATAGCCGACTGTATCTCTGTTCTCAGCGCTGCCTCCACCTCGGCGTCGGTGCTCTGTGTTGATACTTTGCCTTTCAGCTGCTGTGTGGCGAAGATCTCTGCGAGACGGTGTCCCGGGGCGTTCTTCTGGTAGGCTTTGATGAAGAGTGAGAGGAAGTCTTTCTGGCTTGTCTCCTCTTCTTTCTTTGCCTCGTCCATTGACTTGCGGTAAGCAGCGTCGGCCTTATGGTCGGCGAGGACATCAATCACGTCAGGTACTGAGATCTCAAGAATGACGTTCATACCGCCCTTGAGGTCAAGGCCGAGGCCTATCTGTGTCTCGAGACACTTCTGGTAGGTGTAGATGCCAAGGTACTTGACAGAGTCCTTGTAGTCCTGCTGTGCGATAGGGTCCTTTATCTCTGACGCTTTGCTGTCATAGTAGCTTGTGGCTACTGAGAAGGAAAGGTAGAAGATGCTGGCCAGTGTCAGTAGGACTGCTGTAACAATTACAATTCCTTTGTTTTGCATTTTAGTTATTTATTTTTTTTGTTTTTGTTTTCTGAAAAATACAATACACAATACGCGTGCAAAGTTAGTTATTTTTATTTAAAAACAAGAAAATTCGGGAGAGTTTTTTCGTTTTGTGGCGAAAAAGGGTGTGTTGGGGCCACTCTGGGGTTGTATGGATTGGGGAGAAAAGGGGCGTGGCCGTGGATAGGGGAGGGGGGACGCGGCGATTGAATCGCCGCAATATTGACGGCATAATAGCGAAAAAACAGGAGGAAGGAGGGGCAGGGAAAGGCTTGCGGAAAAAGGGGAAGAGGAAGAGGTGGGGCTACTGTGGGGAGAGGTAGGTGGACATGGGGTAATGGTCGGAGGCGGTGATGGAGTGGTCAACACGGCAGCGGTATGGTTTCCAGTGGTTTGAGCACAGGATGTTGTCTATCCTCACTTTCATTGTGGGATAGGTGAAATCGGGGCCGAGGCCGGCGGTGCGGTGACAGTCGGTCAGCGACGACTGAATGGTCTGGTGGACATAGGAGAGGGGATGGTCGTTGAAGTCTCCGCACACTATCATGCTGCGCCCCTGGTGGACACGGATATAGGCATAGAGGGCGTCGGCCTGCGGGGCGCGTAGCATGGAGGAGGCTTTCACTTTCCTCACGATGCCTTTCGCGACGGGAACTGCCTGTCTCAGTGGTGTTTTCATGTGCTTTATGCTGTCAAGGGCCTCCTTGTCGGCGTAGCTTAGTCCTACTGTCTCAAGGTGTGCGTTGACGACATGGACTTCCTTGCCGCCGATGTCGAGCACGAAGGCTCCGAGCGAGTTGCCGCGTGTGTATATGGGTATGTGCTCCTTGCGTATTATGGGGAACTTGCTGAAGAGGGCTATTGTCTCGCTGACACCAGTGCAGACGGCGTTGGTGACGATGGTGTCACGGTGGGCGTAGAGGCTGTCGATGATGGCCCACAGGGAGTCCTGGCCTGCAAGGTGTGAGTACTCTTGCAGGCACACTATGTGGGCGCCGGAGTGGATGACATAGTCGAGAACCTTGCTCGGCCGTTCTCTCTCCTCGGGTGTTGCCAGCTCCATGCCCATGCCGAGAGTGTTGTATGTCATGACCTTTATGCTCCCCTCGGGTGGCTCACGGTCGATGTTCAGTGGCGCATACTCTCTCAGTGGCGACCATACGATGGCGAGGGCTGCTACGGGGACGACGGTCTTCGGGCGGTCGATGATGAGCCAGAGGGGTATGAAGATGGCGTCGGCGATGGCCATGACGGGGAAGGCGAACCCTATGAGCGAGAGGTAATGGTAGCTGACGGGGTTCATAACTCCCGCATAGGCTGTCGCCACGAGCGTTATGGCTATGATGATGTTTATGGTTAGGAGTATCTTTCTCAAAATGTGATGATTAGTCGTCTGTGACGCCTGTGTCCCGCGTTTGTG
>JBJEAW010000130.1:6009-10549 GCA_051869435.1 Prevotella sp.
TCTTTCTCAAAATGTGATGATTAGTCGTCTGTGACGCCTGTGTCCCGCGTTTGTGGGTGCATCAGCCAGGAACGGCTGATGCCGGCCGGGGAGGGTTATTTCCTGTCGAAGAGCTTGCGGCGTTCCTCGTCGGTCAGCGAGTCATATCCTGAGCGTTTTATCTTCTCGAGTATCCGGTCCATCTCTTCCTGCTCCTCGCGCTCTTTCCTGTTCTTCTCGGCCTTGTCGTATGTTCCGCCCGTGTTCGTGTCGTGGTGCCGTGTCTGTGTCTTGCGTTTCCACCATGCGGCAATCTTGTCTTTGAGCGATACGCGCGTACGTATTTCATATCCGTCCCATGTGTCCCATCCGTTGAATGATGAGGCTGTCTGGCGCTGCTCGTACTGTCGTCTCCAGTGGCGTATTATGATGTATCCGAATGCCATTCCGCCGAGGTGTGCTATGTGTGCGACACCGTCCGACGATGTCGATAGGGCAGAGAACAGCTCTATGGCGGCGTATAGGATGACGAACCATTTTCCCTTTATCGGCACGGGTAGTGGGAATATGAATATGCGCTCCTCGGGGTATGTCATGCCGAATCCGAGCAGGATGCCATACACGGCGCCTGAGAATCCCACTGTCACCCACATGTTGAGATACTCAGATGTGGGCATGAGGAAGCCGTTGACATTTACCATGTCGTATGCGGCGAGGCCCTCGACGGCATACTGCACAAACTGTGCCGCCTCCTGGAACAATCCGGCGCCGACACCGCAGGCGAGTATGTACCACAGGAAGCGCTTCGACCCCCATGTCTGCTCTATGACGCATCCGAACATCCAGAGGGCGAACATGTTGAAGAAGAGGTGTGTCACGCCGCCGTGCATGAACATGTATGTCACGAGCTGGTATATGTGGAAATCGCCTGCCATGAAGAAGTGGAGGCCGAAAATCTCGTTGAAGTCAATGCCTGAGCCTTTCATCACGACAGCGGCGAGATAGGCGAGGACATTGATGATGAGGAGATTCTTTGTTATCGGTGGAATTTGTCTGAACATATCATTAACCTGATTGAAATAATGCACAAAAGTACAAAAAAAGTGTCTATAAGACGTAATATGAGGGCAAAATACTGTTTTTTTCGTTTGTTTTAATAACTTTTTTCAGTTTTTTGTTTGTGTTCTGAAACTTTAATGTTAAATTTGCGGATGAAAATGTCTGCATATTTCATTTATAATCAACATATAACCCAACATCTATTATGAACAAGACTGAATTAGTAGAGAAGATTGCAGCAGCAGCTGGTCTCACAAAGGCAGATTCTAAGAAAGCTCTTGAGGCTACACTCACAGCCGTTAAGGACGCTCTCGCAGCCGGCGAGAAGGTGTCTCTCATTGGTTTCGGCACATTCTCTGTCAACGAGCGTCCTGCTCGTGAGGGCATCAACCCACGCACAAAGGAGAAGGTACAGATAGCAGCAAAGAAGGTTGCTAAGTTCAAGGCAGGTGCAGAGCTTGACGCAGCTCTCTAAGCCGCTATACCTGACTGCAAGAAAAAGGCACCGCCGCTGGCGGTGTTTTTTTTTGCCGGGCGATGTCGCTCAGCTGGCCCCTGCTCAGCTGTCCTCATGTCCGTCGGAGTGGTGGCTGTACATTGTGGCTTTGCCATGCCCCGCGCGTCGGGCGCTATTTGTTCAGAATCTTCTCGACGACAGATGTCCCGCCCTTCAGCGTGACGCCGACGAGGTTGATATAGAGCACATTGAGAGGGTTGCCCTCTTTTGTCCTCACCTGTATCTCTGTCAGCCGCGACGGCTTCCCGTTAATGTCCACCTCGGCTATCCAGCGCCCGTTGTGCCGGCAGACGCGGATATTGCGTTTCTTGTATGCCGTGAGCCTCACTGTCGCCTCGTTGTTCCCCTTCGACACTATCTTGTACCCGTAGGCCATCTTGCGCTGTATGTACGACAGCTCGTTCTCGTGTCCGGGACGGTCAGTGTTGTTATGCCAGAAGACATGTATGGGGTTGTCCATATCGAGCGTCCCGCCCTTGAGGTTGACGTCATAGCATACCCAGTTGCGGTTGACACTGCGTGAGATGTGGAATAGCCTCTGCCCGCTGACCGTCAGGGACATGGCGAGGAAGAGCAGAAGCGTCATTGCGCCGCGCGTTATATTCATATTGACAAGGATTATTGGATGTACAGCGTGCAAAAGTAAGCAAAAAATCTTGAACGAGCAAGAAATACCCATTATTTAATCTCTCACCACCATTTTTCTACACATCCTGACAACAAAAGATAAACAATGATAGACAAGAATTTCGTCAAAGGCTTCGCCGTGATATTTGTCATGAGCGTCGCCGCGTGGTTCATCGCCACGCTCGATGCCGTCAAGGCCCTCTCTTTCAGTTCGTTGATAATAGGCATCCTCATCGGCATGGTATATGCCAACACGCTGCGCCAGCGCCAGCCCTCGGCGTGGGACAGCGGCATAAAGTTCTGCTCGAAGCGTATGCTGCGCCTCGGCATCATCCTCTACGGCTTCCGCCTGACATTCCAGGATGTCATCGCCGTGGGCCCGAAGGCGGTCATGATTGACTGTATCGTTGTCGTCGTGACCCTCCTCCTTGGCGCGTGGATAGGCCGCCGGATGGGCATGGACCGCGAGACGACGCTCATGGCGAGCACCGGCTCGGCCATCTGTGGCGCCGCCGCCGTCCTCGGTGCAGAGCCGATAGTGAAGGGCAAGCCCCACCAGACCGCTGTCGCCGTGAGCACCGTCGTCATCTTCGGCACGCTCTCCATGTTCCTCTACCCCATCATGTACCGCATGGGGCTCTCCGGCCTGCTCGACACACAGCAGATGGGCATATACACAGGCTCTACGCTCCACGAGGTGGCCCATGTTGTCGGGGCGGGCAACGCCATGGGGCCTGAGATAGCCACCGATTCGCTCATCGTGAAGATGGTGCGCGTGATGCTCCTCGTCCCTGTGCTGATAGCCATGAGCTGGCTCCTCGGCCGTGGCGGCGGCGGGCAGAAGAGCAAGATCAATGTGCCATGGTTCGCGTTCGTGTTCCTGCTGATGATAGGTGTCAACAGCGGTCTGAAAGCCCTCTGGGGCGGAGAGGAGTGGCTCGCACAGGGGCTCAAGGTGGTGGAGGTCATATCCACCTTCATGCTGACACTCGCCATGACAGCCCTCGGCAGCGACACCTCGATAGAGAAGTTCAAGCAGGCAGGGGCCAAGCCGTTCTATCTCGCCGGGCTGCTCTACGTGTGGCTCGTCATAGGCGGATTCCTCCTCGCCAAGTATCTCGTCTGACGCTATTACGGCCAGACCGTCAGACCGTCGGCGGCCGTGTTGCAGACTGTAAGCTGTCAGCCCCCCGTGGCTTACAGTTTTCATGCTGACACGTCAATATGGCGATATGTGCTGAATGAGCCTGCAAGAGGCTGTCTCTGACGCGCCGGGAGGCTACCTCCTGCGCCCCCATCCTTACTGCTTACAATCTGAAAGTAATACACCCCCACGCCCCTACCTCCAGCCTGCGGCCCACAAAGGCATACGAGAGAAATCGGGCATGAAAATTTGGATGTTCCAAAAGAATGTATTACTTTTGCATCTGTGATGGCCTGCCTCCAGCAGCCGTCACACATAGCCGCCGCGCCAACCCCGTACAACATCAGTAACAATATCAAGAACATCATATGCAAGAAACACGACAGAACCGCATCGCGAGGCTCCTGCAGAAAGAGCTGAGCCTCATATTCCAGTCACAGACACGCATGATGCACGGCGTCATGGTCAGCGTGACACGTGTCAGGATAAGCCCTGACCTCAGCATCTGCACCGCATACCTCAGCATCTTCCCCTCTGAGAAGGCCGACGAGATCATCGCCGCCGTCACACGCAACCAGGCTACGATACGCTACGACCTCGGCCAGCGTGTCCGCAACCAGCTGCGCATCATACCCGAGCTGCGCTTCTTCATCGACGACTCGCTCGACTATATCGACCATATCGACGAGCTGCTGAAGAAGTGACGCCTCACACCCCTCCGCCCCCTGCCTTAACCGCCCATAACCCTCACGTAACACATGGGAAGGCATGATTCTTAACTCAGATTAAAACGGGGTATGCAGCGTTAAACGGTGTTAAATATCATAGCAGAAAGTAGTTATCCCCATCCTCATCTCGTCATTAGTATAGGGTGGTTCTATAAATTAGCCTTGACAGATTTCGATTCTATTTTTGAGGTAAAAGTGCAAGTGAGAGAGGGAGCAATGCGGGCATTGTGACTGAGCGAACCGACGACAAGCCGAGAGCCATCAAGTTCACTTGAATGGCCGAGGCGCGAGACTTGTCCTGTGGACCCACTGACCGTAGGGAGGTAAAGGCTACGGGTAGGCGAGCGGAGCTCGGGAGACTTGTCCTTGGACCCACTGACCAACGGGAAGTAATGGGAGGAAGACCGCAGGTCAACTTACACTTTCAGCCAAAAAAGAGAGCGAAAGATGGCAAGACGTTATACCCCACTCTGAGAATATATCTAC
>JBJEAW010000131.1:0-10540 GCA_051869435.1 Prevotella sp.
ACATCGTATTTGCCACATCCACTCCCATGTACTTTTCGTTTTCCCGCCCATACTCTATGCGCAATAGCAGGGATTATTATTGTTGATGTCTCTATAATATTGATATTGCCGAGGAACTGCACCTTGTCGCCACGTTTCAGCTTGATGCTGTAGTTGCCTGTGTTCAAGGCTGGCAGAGTCAGCTTTATACCTTTATCATATATAACAGGCTTTATCGCCTCGCGTGCTGCGGCCATTCCCTTTGCCTGTGTGACAGAGGTGTTAGGGACGAGAGTAATCTCGTCGGCCTCTGTGAATCCTGTGCCATGTATCGGGAGCACGCTGCCTTCCTTGGCGAGAATGTTCTTCGCATAGCTGACGTTGTATGCGAGAGTGTTTCCTGCCACGACATCAGCGAATGTCTTTGGCGATTTCAGCTCGTTATGAAGCGAAGTGACATCCTCCTGTGTCAGTGCCTTGCTGTATAGGCGGGTGATGACGTTATGGCCCGGCATACCCTGACGTCCGCCTACGGCATAATTGTAATCTTTGAACTGCCCAGGCTCTCCGCCTATCACAAACCACTGGAACTCAAGAGCCTTAGGGAACATATACTTACCCTTAGCGTCAGCCTCGCCCACTTTCACTCCGTCACGATACAGCGTAACTTTCTCTTTCTCTGCATCAAAGACGCCAATGAGGTGGTAGTATTTGTCTTTGACAGGGTAGTCCATATTATCCTTAGCCCATCTCCATCCCTCTCCCTGGCCAGGGTCAGAGAATGTCCATCCGCTCTTGTCCTCTGTATTTGCCTCTCCGTCTTTTCGCTCGAAGCGGCTGTTGTCGATGAGTGCGGTGACATCAATGAGCTTTCCTTCATTGTTGCCCTTGATTCTTTCTTTTAGTTTCGCCCTTGATATCAGCACGAAGGTGTCGCCGCCAGAGCTGACAAACTTCAGGTTGCCATTGGCGTCGGCCTGTAGGTATTTATCGCCACACTTCATCAGATACTTGCTGCCGTCTGCTTGGTCCGCAGCAGTGAATGTCCATGTGGCAGCAGTGGTGAGGTTGACATAGAGGTCGTCGCCTGTCCCGCTGCCGAGGTATGAACTGGCGCTTGTATTATAAGACGTAAGGATATTATAAGTTCCGCTCAGTTGGAACAGCGAGCCGCTTGGGGCAAGTACACAGCGGACACCTGCCGTGCCGCCCTGTGCGACATACTTGCCTTGGGTAACATCATAGAGCACGAATTTCTCGTTGCCCACCTCGGCTACAGTCTGCCGCAGCTCTACGGGGTCGAGCATCGCGGGAGTACTCTGAGCGTAAGCCATATTGACGGAGCATAAAGAGGCCGCCAACAATAATAGCAGGTAAATTCTTCTCATAGTTTGTATCTTTCTGTTATTTTGTAATTTCACATTAGGTAGGTTCGATAAGATATCCACAGATAATTTATAAAGACCGGCGATTGGCTGAACCCAAAAGATTAATAGTCCCAGTTGCTTTCCCACAGCGTGTGTTTCTTCGCGCCGTTGAAGTCTCCATAATCATCTTTGTGTGTGTCGTCGGGATTCTCTTCCTTGATAATGGGGTCGTAGGTGTCTGTCGCCCACGATGTCTCCACGAGGAAGTTTTGAGCTTCTGTCTCAATAACCTCCAGGTCTGGTTTCGTGTAGTTTGTTTTCATTTACGTCTAATCTTTAATTTCACATATCAGCCTATCCCCTGACTGATGGCCCTATATCTATACTTTCAGCATGTCAATCATAGGGCGTGTCGGGATGTAATGTTTATCCTTTAAATAGCAGGCATATCACATAAATGCAGGCATGAAGATACCCCCACGCAGAACATTTATATAGCGTTGATGTTTAGTCCACCTATCAGAAAGAGGTGGAGCCACCTTTGTAATACATTAAAATATAAACAGTTAACACAACTGGATATAGTAGCTAAAAACTACAGGAACACCCCAAAAACAAAAATCATGCAATCGTTTGCATGAAAAAATATTATTACAATTTCGTGTATTTGCTTGCTTGTTACAATAATTATATGTACTTTTGCATCAATTAGACTAAAATTCATCCACCTCTTTCTGATAGTCACGAAGAGGCTGTTTCCCTCAAAATCCTTTTGTTTATCTTGGCGATGGCTCCTATATCAAGACTCTTGATATATACCATTGTTGTGCGCTGGTTGGTATGTCCCATGGCCTGTGATATGAGCTGTAGTGGGGCATTGGCCTTGTATGCCATGCTTGCCCATGAATGTCGCGCGACATACGATGTCAGTCGGCATGGTATTCCGGCCATCGTGGCGATAGTCTTCAGATGGCGGTTGTGTGATGCCAGGGCGGTGTTGTATGAGCGGGCAAGGCCGGCGGCGGTGGACTGCTCAGGGAGCAACGGGAAAACATACTGGCGGCTGGAATCGCTATAATGGCGGATAATGTCGAGCATACACGGCTCTAAGGAGATGGTGACACACGAGCCTGTCTTCTGCCTGTAATAGGTAAGAGTGGACGAGGCGAGGTCTATCTGGCTACGCTTGAGGCGCGCGACATCGACAAAAGGCATACCCATGGCATAGAAACTGAAGAGGAACATATCGAGCGAGAGACGCAGAGCGGTGTCTTTGGGAGGAGCGAGGCGGCGCAAAGAGCGTATGTCTGACGACGACGCGGCACGCTTGGCCGTAGGCATATTGCCTGTAAAGACCTCGCCGAAAGGATGACACTGGCGCACAGCACGGCGCTTGACGGCAATATTATACAGCGAGCGGAGCGAACGGAAATAACATGACGCGGTGTTGGGCGAGACACCCTTCTGGTGCAGCCACATCGAGTAACGACTGACTGTCTCAGGAGAGAAATGGCTGAGGGGGATGTCAACGCCACCAAGGAAAAGGCTGAAAGAACGCAGGGCGGTAAGATAGTTGCTGCATGTGCTGTGGCTGCGCACAGAGCGTTTGCTGTCAACAATCTTATACAAATAGCTTAATAACTGGGTTTCTGATGTCCGCTTCTTAGGCGACGGCGAGACATGACGGCGGGGGCTGATAGCTGAGAAAAGAGTAGAGAGAGATACCGGTAGCTTCATAGTGTAGTCAGGATGTTTATAGGTGATGGCACAGGAAACATGTATGGGCAGCGAGAGCCTGCATATTGAGAGTAAGATAAAAGAACTGTTGGCATAAAGGAAAAGCGAACCGGCATAGCAACCTCACACAAAAAGAGGGCTGCTATGCCGGTTCGCTTTATATTAGGCAGATGATTGTGTCACGCTGACGGCGTTGTCTTCACACGGATGTCTCAAGGCTTTTTCACACGGATGCCCACGGATTGTCACAGAGGCTTTTATCACGAATTCGCAAATTACTTCCCGTTGGTCAGTGGGTCTAAGGACAAGTCTCGTGACAAATAGTAAACTCCGTGACGTCCGTGGACATCCGTGTGAAGATAAAACCGTCCGTGTGAGAAAGCCGTATGGACCTCCGTGCGAAGAGTCAGACAGCTCCGAATATGGAGCCTCCGACGAACTCGCGCAATAGTGACGTGCGCGGGATGGACTCAAGGTCGATGGGCTCGAAACAGCGAAGGAACGACAGCAGCCTGTCGGCCACCTCGCGCTCAGGAGCGTCGGAGGGGACGGTGAGGAGGGCGGGCTCGGCCTTAGGGCGTAGCGCCGCCAGCTCATAGAGCATGGATGTGTCAAAGTGGACATCGGCCGACGACTCAAAGGGGAATATCCACCGCTCCTCTCCCCTACGTACAGAGTCCCAGCCGGCGATGGTCTCTTGTGGAGAGCGTCCGCGTGTCTGGCTGTCACGGCTTATGCGGCGCAGGAGACGGTTGACTGTTGTCGGTATCCAGCGCTCGCCATCAAGAGAGATGGGGCTCATGGGGGCGGCGAAGATCTTGAACTTGTTCTCTGGCGCGATATTCTCAGAGACGATGGGGTTGAGGGCGTGGATGCCCTCGATGACCATTATCATATCGTCTGTGAGACGCAGACGCTCGCCACGATACTCACGCTCGCCTGTCACGAAATTGTATGTGGGGAGCATCACCTCGCGGCCACAGACGAGGTCGGAGATATCGGCATTGAAACGCTCGAGATCGACAGCATAGACTGTCTCATAGTCAGGATTGCCGTCAGCGTCGAGTGGTGTCTCACGTCGTGGGACATACCAGTTGTCCATGGAGAGGGCGACAGGATGACGGCGGCACGCCATCAGCTGTATGCAGAGGCGGCGGCTGGTGGATGTCTTACCGCTTGACGACGGGCCGGCAAGGAGCACGGCCTTGATACTGGGCGACGACGCTATGCGCTCGGCGATGCCGGCAAGGGTCTTCTCCTGCATTGCCTCGCAGACAAGTATCATATCGTCGGCACGGCCTGATGAGATAATATGGTTGATGAAGTGCATGGTGTGCATGCACCGCTCCTCAACACTGGGGTAGTCATGGATTGTGTAGGTCATGGTCTTTCTGTTATGTTTGTATAGGGGAAGGGTAGGGGGAAATCTGTGGTTGTCAGCCTATTGTATTGCCGAGACGGCGGGCTATCTTCGCGCGTATCTGCTTCAGCTCTGCATACTGTTTCATGACATCCTGCTCGTCAGGGCTGCCAAAGGCGGCGGCGAGAGAACGCTCCACCTCTTTCAGCCTCATATCGACCACGTCACGGTGAAGCTCGAACAGCAGATGCTCCACGCGCTGTAGCAACGCCTCGTCGGTCATCTCGCGTGTGAGGCTGTTGGCGAGGACATAACGCTCCTGTGAGAGCGAGACGGCAAGACGGCTTATCTCAAGGTCGGGATGATGGACGAAGTATGTCTGGGACGTGAAGCCCTCGTCGTGGACATGGCTGACAGCCTCTTCAAGAATGGACATGTAGAGTGGATTGTCGAGCGTGATGTTGTCACAACGGAGATTGTAGAAGACATACTCGGCAAGCGACAGCGAGACCTTGTCTCCATCGACAGTCTCGACATCATGCTTTATGATGCGCTCGCCATACCTCACTATAAGCTCAGCGAGGATAGCCGATGGTGTCACCCTGCCACTCCTCACGCCACGCTGTGTCCCTCCGGCCGGGGTGTAGATGGGGGTCTGGCCTGACGTGCGTGGCTCATTATGTGCTGGCCCATTGTGTGCAGGCTCAGTGTTGGGTGCATCGGCGGCTTCTCCGGTTTGGGCATTGTCTGTTGCGGCGCGGCGCTCTGCGGCTTGGCTGGCCGCGGCGGCACTGCGGCGCTCTGCCGCCCGCTGTTCGCTGATGAGTGTGTTCATGCGCGCCGTGAGGACAGACTCTGGCATACTGAGGCGTGTGGCACAGTCTTGCAGATAGGCCTGACGTGTGATGAGGTCGGGGATGACGGAGACGCTGCGGACAATCGACTCGATGTGTGCCGAGCGCTGGGCAGGGTCTGTCACCCCCGTCAGGAGGGTGGATATCTTAAACTGTATAAAGTCTGTCTGGTGGCTGCTGATATACTCGCGATACTCCTCTGACGAGTGTCGGCGTGCGAAAGAGTCGGGGTCCTCCCCGTCGGGCAGGAGCAGCACCTTGACGTTCATCCCGTTGGCGAGGAGCATGTCTGTGCCTCGCATGGCGGCCTTGATGCCTGCCGCGTCGCCATCATACAGGAGCACGATATTCTTTGTGAGGCGGTGTAGTATGTGTATCTGATGCTCAGAGAGGGCTGTTCCGGAGTTTGCCACGACATTCTCTATGCCACACTGGTGCATGGAGATGACATCGGTATATCCCTCAACCATATATACACAGTCCTCGCGCCCTATGGCCTTGCGGGCCTGGTAGATGCCGAAGAGCTCATGATCCTTGTGGTATATGTCAGAGTCGGGCGAGTTGACATACTTCTGCTGCACGCCCTTCGTGGCCTTGTCGAGCTTCCGTCCGCCGAAAGCCACGACCTTTCCGTTAAGCCCGATCCATGGGAATATGGCACGTCCGGCAAAGCGGTCGGCGAGCATGTCGCGGGCGTTGTCCTTTGTCAGGACAGCCTCACTGTCGCGCTTATAGCAGAGGCCGGTCTTCAGGAGATACTCAGGCCTGTAGCCTTTCCTGACGGCCTCTGTGGGCAAGGCGCGGCGGTCGTCGAGGGCGAAGCCGAGACGGAAACGCTCTATGATATCGTCACGGAATCCTCGCGAGCGGAAATACTGCATGCCTATGGTGCGGCCGGTAGGGTCAGAGATGAGTATGTCGTGGTAATACTGGGCTGCCCACTCGTTGACGATGAACAGCGACTCACGCTCAGAGGCGTGCTCGCGCTCCTCGTCGCTCAGCTCCCTCTCCTTTATCTCTATATGGTATCGCTTGGCGAGCCAGCGCAGCGCCTCGGGGTATGTCATCTGCTCATGCTCCATGATGAAGCCGACAGGACTGCCGCCCTTGCCGCACGAGAAGCAATGGCAGTAGTTGCGGGCGGGGCTGACAGAGAACGATGGCGTGGAGTCGTTATGGAAAGGGCACAGGCCCTTATAGTTCGCCCCGCTCTTCTTGAGCGTGACAAACTCTGACACCACATCGACTATGTCGGCCGCATCGAGTATGCGCTGGACTGTGGGACGGTCAATCATTTACTGTGGGAGTTTGTGAAGGAGGGATTTTGCGGGGGAGCGGGAGAGGGAAGGGGCGAGAGGGGGGCTGCTACCCGCGCGGTGAGGGGGAGAAGAGGGAGAAATTCACAGAGCCATAGGCACGGTGGCCGATGAAGCAGGGATGGGCTGAGAAGTCGTACTGCTGGCCATGCTCAAAGACAAGTATGCCGTCAGGCTTAAGCAGAGACTGCGAGCCTGGCGTGCCATGCCTGAGTATGAGGTCAGGAATCTGCGGAAGCTCCTTTAGGGCGTAGGGTGGGTCGGCAAAGACGATGTCATACTGCTGTCGTGCGGACTTGAGGAAACGGAAGACATCGCCACGTATCAGGGTACACTCCTGTGCGCCGATCTTGTCGAGACACTGGCGTATGAAGGCCGCGTGGTCGCGGTCGGCCTCGACACTGACGACACTGGCGCATCCTCTTGATAGCATCTCGAGCGTTATGCTCCCTGTGCCGGCAAAGAGGTCAAGGGCGGCCGCCCCCTCCATATCGACATAGCCATTAAGGACATTGAAGATATTCTCCTTGGCAAAGTCTGTCGTCGGACGTGCCTTGAACGTGCGGGGCACCTCAAAGCGGCGCCCCTTATATTTTCCTGTTATGACTCGCATAGGCAGATAAGGTCGTATGTGATGTGTGGGAGCTGGGTGATGGGAGAGCGGTTGAACTCGGCCGACGGACTGACGAGATAGACATTGGAGACATAACGCCGCAGCTCTGTGCGCAGCTTGTCTGAATCGGCAAAGGCGCCTACGAGGAATATCTCGTCACGATGGTGGTCGAAGGCCAGCTGCTGCCACACATAGAGTATGTAATAGGCGGTGTCTGTCACCTCTGACGCCACAAACGTGTTCATGAAGCGGAAACGGTTGTTGGCGAACGAGAATACCGCCAGTCTCCCGTCATGGGCATAGGCATAGAGCTTGCGTGTGCGGCCGGCGTAGCTGAGCTGGTGCAGATGGGTCCATACGGGGACAAGGGCGGGCATGATGCGGACATCGGCGTAATGGTCGGTGATGACAAGGCGGAGGTCCTTGTTGACAGAATATGCCGCCACACAGTTGAGCCCCGGTATGACATGGGTGAGGACAGCGTCCTTCTGGCTGCGCGGGAAGGTGTGATAATAGAGTGGGGCGGCAGAATCCTCGTCATACTCGTCGAGAGGGATGAGGAGGACATCGCTGTCTATCAACACCTGCACACGGCTTTCAGGCAACGACAACAGCTCACTCTCACGGAACGCCTCCCTCAGATTGGCTGCCATGGACATGCCGCTCTTGACAATGTACGGCTCGACTCTCAGCCCCGGCGCGGACGGCAGGGGCGAGGCAAACGTGAGGGTCTGCCTGCCTATGCGTATGATGCTGCGTGGGATACGGGTGATATCATTGTTCATGACTGCAAAATTACAAAAAAAACAGTACGGAACAAGCGTCACAGAACACCTTTTTTTGATTATATCAGATTTTTATATAATTTTGTGGAAGAATAGGGGACACCAGTAAAACCCTGGTCAGTTACGAATGACAAAAACCATTATAAACCCCTTGAAGAGTATGTGGGGGCAGAGCCCCTGGTGTCAGTCTTCCGCTTTGGTCTTATAAGAGCAAGCTCTTAACGCCCCAAGCTGAAGCCCGCCACCACCTTCTTTCAGAAGGCCACCATCCTCTTCAAGGCGATAAACAGACAATAAACAATTCTTAGTTGACAAGGAAACAAGTTGACGAGTTGATAGTTTTTATTTCTGTTTATCGCCTTGTGATTGATTTTAAGTATTTGTTTTTCCTTTTGACACATGATTTCCCTAGTGCCCCCAAGAATAGTAAAACATGACAATCCTCCGACTATGACAGCAGAAGAATGGACAAGCAGAATCATGGGCGTGATGCCTTTCGCGCCGACAGCCGGCCAGAAGGACGCCATCGGGCGGATAGCCCGCTTCATGTGCATGGCCACGGCCGGCACAGAGAGCCGCCAGTGTATGATACTGAGAGGATATGCCGGGACAGGGAAGACATCGGTGACAAGGGCGCTGGTGGCGGCCATGACACAATGTAGGCGGAGCGTCGTGCTCCTCGCGCCGACAGGAAGGGCGGCGCGGGTGCTCGCCACCGGCACAGGACACACCGCCTTCACCATACACCGCTTCATATACCGGCAGCAGAGATACCTCTCTGAGCGTTTCACGCTGAACAACAACCTGTATCACGACACGCTCTTCATAGCCGACGAGGCGTCGATGATAAACCATGGGGCAGACACGTTCGGGTCAGGCTCGCTGCTCGACGACCTTGTGCGCTATGTCATGTCCGGGCGCCGCTGCTCGCTCATGCTCGTGGGCGACACGGCCCAGCTGCCCCCGGTAGGCTTCGAGACATCGCCCGCCTTGGAGAGCGACCGCCTGCGCGGCTACGGGCTTGATGTGACAGACTATGACATGACCGAGGTGTTGAGACAGGCCGCCGGCTCAGGAATCCTCGTCAACGCCACATCACTGCGTGCCATGGTCGCCACAGTCGCCGGTATGCCCAGGGTGCGCACAGAGGGGTACGCTGACATATCGGTATGCATGGGGACAGAGCTTGTGGAGTCGCTCGCCGGCAGCTATAGCCGGCAGGGGATGGACGAGACGGTCGTCATCACACGCAGCAACAAGCGCGCCAATATGTATAACACCGGCATAAGGAGCCAGATACTGGGGCGCGAGGCAGAGCTGGAGTCGGGCGACATGCTCATGATTGTCAAGAACAACTATTTCTGGACACACGGCATCAAAGACCCCTCAGCGCCGCCGTTCCTCGCCAATGGCGACAGATGTGTCGTCAGGCGTGTGCGCAATATACGCTCGCTGTACGGATTCCGTTTCGCCGATGTCCTCTTCACCCTTCCTGACTATGACGGCTATGAGATGCAGGCGACAATACTCTTGGACACTCTACAGAGCGAGGCTCCCGCCCTGTCGGCCGATAAGATGACAGAGCTGATGGCAAGGATAGAGGCAGAGGAGTATGCCGGCGTAACACGCAAGGACGAGCGGCGCGAGCTGTTGCGCGCCGACAAGCACTTCAACGCCCTGCAGGTGAAATACGCGTACGCCGTGACATGCCACAAGGCGCAGGGCGGACAATGGGCTGATGTGTTCCTCGACCAAGGCTATGTCACTCCCGACATGCTCTCGGCATCATACATAAGATGGCTGTACACGGCATTTACACGCGCCACAAACCACCTCTTCCTCGTCAACTGGCCGAAAGACCAGACTGAGGAGAGCGAGCGACAGCAAAGGTGGTTCAGATGAGGACTGTAAGTAAGGGCTGCTATATAAAAAATGGTACAGGTCCTCTTCGTGATTCTATGTTTGCCGCCGTAGCGAGACTTTTCACGAGACCACTTGCAGAAACGATGCTGACGGTTACAGATTGAAAGTAAAATCATCGGTTTTGCTTACGGTTTTGTTGCTGAGCCGTCAATATTCCGATATGTGCTGAATGAGCATGTAAAAGGCTCTGAATAGGATTGCAAGACAGTGCGGATGACATGATAAAATGTACTGCTTACAGTCTCATCCTTATATCTCTTGCCGGGCATGTCCTCATCGCGCATTAGATGGCGGTAACTGTTCTCGCGCGATTTGTTATGAAAAAACGACTCCTGACTCCTTAATTGTCACGCGCTGTAAGCGTAGAAGTGCACAGCCCAGGGCAGAGCGTAGCGACACCCTGGGTGTAAGTGGAAAATAACCAATGCGCGCTGTAGGCGCAAAAGCGTTACATGCCTCCCCACTGTTTTCCGTGTTTCTGCGCTTTCTGCGCGTGCTGCTTAATATATTCGCGAGAATAATTACAGATGTCGGGCAATCGGTTAACAATCCGTAAAACGCCGGCCGCCTGTGTTAAAAAGTGTGTTGCGTAAGGCTTTTAATAAA
>JBJEAW010000132.1:0-2420 GCA_051869435.1 Prevotella sp.
CACGCAGACGCTCCACAAGTTCCTTGATGGTCTTGCCGTTGTACTCGTGCGAGGCGTTCTCCATGCCGTCGGTGATGATGGTGACAACCACCACGCTGTCCTCTATCTCCTTGACATGGCGGCGCATGGCTGTGAGCGTGATGCCCATGGCATCATACAGCGGTGTGGTGCAGCAGGGCTGGAAATCCTCCATCTTCAGCGGACGGGCATCTGCAACAGGAGTCTTGTCAAACACATGCCTTGTCTCACAGCTGCAGAATGTCACTAACGACACGAAATGGTCTTGTGTCTCGGCAAACTTCTCCTGAGCCTTCTTGATTCCTGCCAAGGTCTCGTTGAAACCCTCCACGGCAGCCTTGCGGATACATTCCATCGAACCGCTACGGTCGAGGATAATCACATTGAATACCTGAGTCTTCTTCATTTCTTTCTTTTCCATAATTTTTTCCGTCGATAATTTTGTTGATTTTTCTGTACTTATGTTACTCTTCACTCTTCGAGTCTTTTCCTCCGGCCTCTTCCTCTGCCGTGGAGCATGTTATGTGCCCAAGCCTCATCACATCCTCATCACTCAGACTGACATCACCGCCACTTCTGTAGTATTCAAGCAGCCATCGGGCTCCTCTTCCTGAAAGCAGGGCATGCTCGTCGGCTTTCATGAGCCATTCTGCAATTTTCCGTTTGTCAGTATTGTCATTATGACCAGGGTCAAGACAAAGGCTGGCAAGAATCGTGTATGCCAAAGGGACTCTCTCAGCTATCTGCTCCAGCTTATCGATACGGGGGCACATCTCACCATTCTCAGAGAGCACAGTGTTCATCAGGACGCCAAAGCTACTGCCACGCTCTGCGGCCATCGTGATGGCCTCCCTGCCGCCTATTGTATCTCCGCTTTCCATGCTCGCGACTCCATACATGGCAAGGACATCAGAATTGTCCATCGCCTCCATCTGCGCCCATATGGAGTCTCTCCGCGTCCGGATTTCTTCGGCTCCCATGTCTGCCACGGATATAAACACACCCAGGTCGCTGTCGTCTGCCATGCGCACGAGATACTCCTTCATGTCTTTCGCGTCCATCATACCACTACGCAAACAGGCCTGCCCCACCATGCACATCACTCCGAGATAATCCCTCTTGACACCGATGCCGTCCTTGTAGCAGTTGGCCAGCTGCAGGCAGGCTTGGCTGTCACCCCATCGTGCCCTGTCCAAAAGTGTGCTGATGTCGGGCGAGCAGGGGACGGAAGAGCACAGAAACTCAGGGGCTCCACTGCCAGAAGCCTCGTCCATCAACTGAAGGTCTGAGCAACTGGCGAGTAGAGCTGTCATAATAATAATCAGATATACTTTCATGACCAATAGTGTTATTTTTATCCTTTAAGTTCTTCTCTCGCGCTGCGGTAGGCAGAGCGTATCATCCCAAGAATGGCCAAGGTGTTTGCCACACTGCACTTGAGGCTCTCCAAGTCGGTGAAGAAAAACTCGCAGCTGGCAGTCACATTCTTCAGGGTTTTGTCAATATACACCTTGGCGAGCTTCACATCACGTGTGAGTTTGTTGCAGACGGCAAGTGTAAGAGTCTCCTCACCCTCATTCACCTCGGCAAACTGTGGGAAGAGGGCAGAGATATACCGCTCTTCGTTATCATCGGTAAGAAAATAGAAGTTCTTCATCTGGTATGGGATGCAGATGTCACCGTCATCGTCAACAATAGGCTTATAGCCGAGGCTCTTTATAGCCTCCAGAATCATTTCTTTCTTTGTCATCAGGTTGTCCTCCGTATAGGTATATTCATGGTTGGGGGCTGCAAATCACTTCCCTACGGCCAGTGGGGTTCAGAGGGGGATGACATGCAGCCCCCGCCTTATTCGTTTTTATCATCATCAGCCTCGTCAGTCTGTTCGACCTCCACGGCTTCTGCATTGTCACCGCAATCGTCCCCTCCGCCCATGGTCTCCATTATCTCAGCCATCAGTTTACGCGAGTGGCGCACGGCAGACTCCAACTGGACAATCATGCCGGGAAGGACTTTCATGAGATCCTCACCGCCGAAAAGCTCGTGCTCATAGAACAGCCAGACATCACTACCAAGAATATACGCCTTGATGTATTTCAGCATACCATTGATTCTGTCCACCAGGGCTAAGGCATGTGCGATGTTGTTGTCATTCACCTCGAAGATGCCTGGCACAGAGATGCTGAGGAAGTCTTCATCATTTGCGTTGTACATATAGAGCATGTTCAGTCCCTCATAACTGAAACTGTAAGCGTTGTCGTCGCTCGTCTGGGTCATGTTGAAACCCAGATCGCTGAATGTCTCAAGGATTTTCTCTTTCATAGTTTCTTAATTTATTGACTGTTATTTATGGGTGGTTCTATTAATTACAATTCTTAGAGGAATTACCTTTGCGGTCTTTT